>CAIWCQ010000161.1 GCA_903911165.1 uncultured Actinomycetes bacterium
CAGCACCACGGCGACCAGGACCGCCTGACCGCCGGAGAGATTGATGATCTGAGTTGAAATGATCTCTCCCAGACCACTTTTCACGACAATCGTGCCCAGCCCGATAGACCCCGCGATGATCGCCAGGATGTTCCAGTTAAGCGCACGCGCCGCCGATCGGGGTGTGAGCACCCGGGTCAACACCATCAGGGTGGCGCCGGCAACCGCGATCAGCTCCACCGGTGCCAGCCCAAAGGAACTCGAGAGGATGACGGCCAGCAAAATGGCCAGCGCGGCCGCGGTCTTGCCGGTCTGCGGTGCCTTGCCGGCCACTTTCTGCCACAGCCCCACCACCGAGTGATCAGTGAACACATCGGCGGACGGCGCCGACACCAGACACCTGTCGCCAGGCTTGGCCACGGTCTTGCGCAACGACCGCGTGGTCTCCGCGGCCACCACCATGATGTCGTCGTCCTCTTGGAGTTCCTGTATCGCCGTCGGCTCGTCGCTCGAGACCGACACCAGGAACAGATCCTGGCGGGCCAGGCCGAAACGGGGACTGCCCCAGAGCATTCGGACACCGTCCTCGGTGGCGCGGTAGGACAGGACGTCACCGGCCTGAAGTTGAGTGTCGACGGCCACCTTCTGTCCGGCGCGCCGCACTGTGATCAGTTCGAACTCCGATGTGTTCGCGATGCCCAGCTCGCCGGCTGTTCGGCCGATGCTGTTGGCGATGTCCGAGAGCGGGATCTCGGCGCGCCAGGACAACTCCCGGTGGGGCGCCTCGGTATGGCCGCGCTTCAACAGCGGCGCGGTCAGCAACAGCACCGCCCAGCCGGCCAGGGCCACCGGTACGGCGATCGGCACGAAGGAGAACATCGATAGGTTGACGCCGTAGGTCTTGGCGATCCCGGCGATCAGCAGATTGGAACTCGTTCCAATGAGCGTGGCTGAGCCGGCCAGGGTGGTGGCGTGCGCGATCGGCAGCAGCACCGCGCGGGCCGGGACGCCGTTGGTCTGCTCGAGTTCCTTGGTGGCCGGAACGAGCATCGCCATGATCGGGGTGGTGTTGATCAGCGCTGACATCACCCCAACCGGGGGTATCAGCCGCGCCAGTGCCAACCGGATCGACGTCACCCCGGACAGCAGGCGGAACGTCACCCGGGAGACCACTCCGGTATAGAAGACACCCTTGGCGATCACCAGCATCGCCGCGATCGTGATGACGCCGCCGTTGCTCAGCCCGGCGAACAACTCTGCGGGCGTCGCGATGCCGATCAGTCCGGCCAGCACCAGGGCGCACACCAACGCCAGCACGGCCGGTACCCGGCCGCTGACGATCGCGGCGAGCGTGACCACCACGATGATCCCGGCGAGGGCTGGCATGGCCGTCAGTGTGGCATGGCGGTACTTTGTCGTTCATGACCCCAGAGGATGGACGTTCATGACCCGAGAGGATGGAACAGCCAGCTTCGCCGGGCATGAACACGCTCGCCTCGAAACGGAACTGGCCGAACTGCGCCGGCGCCGCGATCAGATGCGTGCCGAACGCGCCGAAGACCCGGAGAGCGTCGGGGATCGCGGTGACGCCGCCGACGCGCTGCAGCGCGGGGAGGACCTCGCCGGGATCGAAGAACAGATTGGCCGGTTGAGTTGGATCCTGGCCGGCGGCAATGCCGACGTCGAGGGCCAACTGCCCAACGGCACTCTGGTCACGCTGCGCTTTCCCGATGATGGCGAAGACGTCCGCATGCGGGTGGTCAACTACATCGAACAGACTCCGGCCGGCGCCGAGGACACCACGCTGACCGCGGACAGCCCGCTGGGATTGGCGTTGGTCGGACACAAGTCCGGCGACCGGATCACCTATCAGACCTCCCGGGGTGAGCTGCAGGTGGCGTTGCTGGCGATCGAACTGCCCTGATGCGCGCGATCAGGGTCACCACGCTCGGCGGCCCGGAGTCCCTGGAATTGGTCGACATCGACGAACCCACCGCCGCCGATGGCGTCGTCGTCGACGTGCACGCGGCCGGTGTCGCTTTTCCGGACGCGCTGCTGACCCGCGGGCTCTATCAGTACCGTCCGGAACTGCCGTTCACCCTCGGCGCCGAGTTGGCTGGCGTGGTGCGCTCGGCACCGCAGGGCGCAACCGTGAAACCCGGCGACCGCGTGCTCGGCTTGACCATGATCGGCGGAGCCATGGCCGAGACCGCCGTACTGAGCCCCGACCGGGTGTTCCCGCTGCCCGATGACATCAGCTTCGAGGCCGGTGCTGGACTGTTGTTCAACGATCTGACGGTGTTTTTCGCTCTCACCGCGCGGGCCCGCCTCGCCAAGGGGGAGACCGTGCTGGTGCACGGGGCCGCTGGCGGTATCGGAACCTCCACGCTGCGGATCGCTCCCGCACTCGGCGCGAGCCGGGTGATCGCAGTGGTCAGCACCGAGGAGAAGAAAGACGTCGCGCGCGCGGCCGGCGCCACCGACGTCGTATTAGCCGACGGATTCAAGGACGCGGTGGCCGAACTCACCGGCGGCAAGGGCGTCGACATCGTCATGGACCCGGTGGGCGGCGATCGGTTCACCGACTCGCTGCGCTCGCTTGCGCCCGCGGGCCGGCTGCTGGTGGTCGGGTTCACCGGCGGCGAGATCCCGACGGTCAAGGTGAACCGCTTGCTGCTCAACAATATCGACGTGGTCGGAGTGGGTTGGGGCGCGTGGACGCTGACCCACCCCGACTCGCTCGCGCAGCAGTGGAACGGCTTGGCTGGACTGCTGAAGTCCGGAAAGCTCGCCGTTCCACAGCCCGATGTGTATCCGCTTGACCGCGCTGCCGAGGCCGTCGCAGCCCTGGAGAACCGCACGGCGAGGGGCAAGGTCGTGGTTCGCGTCCGCTAAGGCCCGACGCTGTCGGTAGCCCGGTCTAGGTTGGTGGCGATGGCCTTCCATATTCACCGCGCCGCGCGCACCGACGTCCTCGCCGACGGCCTCGGCGCTTTGCTCGCCACCCCGCCGCCGGATCCGTTCGCCAAGGACCTCGTGATGGTGCCCGCGCGCGGTGTCGAACGCTGGCTGTCCCAGCGGCTGTCGCACGTCCTGGGCCGAGGAGCGGGCGAGGACGGTGTGTGCGCCGGGGTGTCCTTCCGGTCACCGGCCTCGCTGATCGCCGAAGTCACCGGCACCCGGGACCATGATCCGTGGTCACCGGATGCCATGACCTGGCCCCTTCTGGAGGTGATCGATACCCACCTGGACGAGCCGTGGTGCCATACGCTGGCGGTCCATCTCGGCCGGTTCGCCGTTGATGAGGAAAAGGAACTGCGGCAGGGCCGCCGCTACGCGGTGACCCGGCGCCTGGCCGGACTGTTCGCCTCCTACGCCCGCCAGCGCCCCGGACTGCTGGCCGACTGGCTTGCCGGCGACACCGGAGACCTTGCCGACGATCTGGCTTGGCAGCCGGAGCTGTGGAACCGGCTCGTCGCCGTGATGGGGGTCGATCCGCCTCATGTTCGGCACGCCAAAACGGTTGCCCAGCTCCGCCAATCGCCCTGCGAGCTACCCGCGCGGCTGTCGCTGTTCGGCCACACCAGGCTGCCGGCCACCGATATCGAACTGCTGGAGGCGCTGGGCACCCATCACGAACTGCACCTGTGGCTGCCGCACCCGAGCGCGCAGGCGTGGGCGGCGCTTGCCGATCTGCGCGGGATCGTGCCCCGACGCGACGATGAGAGCCATCGCCGCATCGGGCACCCATTGCTGGCCACCCTGGGCCGCGACTTGCGAGAGTTGCAACGCAGCATGCCGGCCGCTCCGGCATGCGATGAATCCCTTTCCGGCGCAGATCATCCGGATACGCTGCTGGGCTGGTTGCAGTCCGACATCGCCGCCAATGCGGTGCGTGCGCACGGTCGGATTCTGGCCGCCGGCGACCGGTCCGTTCAGGTGCACAGCTGCCACGGTCCGGCCCGGCAGGTCGACGTGCTGCGGGAGGTATTGCTGGGCCTGCTCGCCGACGACGAGACTTTGGAACCGCGCGACATTCTGGTGATGTGCCCGGACATCGAGACCTACGCGCCGCTGATCGCCGCGAACTTCGGGTTGGGGGAAGTGGTGTCCGGTGGGCATCCCGCGCATCGGCTTCGGGTCCGACTGGCCGACCGTTCGCTGGTGCAGACCAACCCCCTGCTGGCGGTGGCCTCCCAACTGCTCACCCTGGCCGGCAGCCGGGTCACCGCCACCGAGGTGCTTGACCTGGCCCAGTCCGCGCCGGTGCGGGCCCGGTTCGGCTTCACCGACGACGATCTGGAAAGCATCACCGACTGGGTGCGTGAGGCGAATATCCGATGGGGGTTCGATCAGGAGCACCGCGCGCCCTACGGGGTCGACTTCGTCCACAACACTTGGAAGTTCGGTCTTGATCGGGTGCTGGCCGGAGTGGCGCTATCGGAGGATTCCCAGAATTGGATCGACAACACGCTGCCACTTGACGATGTCGGAAGCAACAGCGTCGAACTGGCCGGCCGCCTCACCGAATTCGTCGACCGGTTGCAGCAAGCGGTCGATTCGCTGAGCGGCACGCGATCACTGCGGGACTGGCTCACCGCCCTGGTCGACGGCATCACCGCGATCACCCGAATCGACGATGCCGACGCGTGGCAGGCCAGCCAGATGCAGAGAGAGTTCAACGACGTGTGTGCGCGTGCCGGGTCGCGTGATTCCACGGCACTTCGGCTGCCGGACCTGCAGGCGCTACTGGGTCAGCACCTTGCCGGCCGACCCACCCGCGCCAACTTCCGCACCGGGACGTTGACCGTCTGCACCATGGTGCCGATGCGTTCGGTACCGCACCGGGTGGTGTGCCTGGTCGGATTGGATGACACCGTATTCCCCCGGATCGGCGTCGTCGACGGCGACGACGCATTGGCGCGCACTGCGTTGACCGGCGAGCGCGACGTCCGCTCCGAGGACCGGCAACTGCTCCTCGACGCCATTGCCGCGACCGTCGACACGCTGGTGATCACCTACACCGGTGCCAACGACTACACCGGCCAGCCGCGCCCGCCCGCGGTTCCGCTGGCCGAACTGCTCGATGCACTGGACGCCACGGCTCAGACCCCCTCCCTCAACCAGAAGGTGCGGGAGAAGATCGTCGTAGCCCATCCGCTGCAACCCTTCGACGCCCGCAACGTCGAGCTGGGCGCGCTCGTGCCGGACATGCCCTTCAGTTTCGACGCGACCGTGGTGCGCGCGGCGCAGGCTGCCAACGCCGATCGACAGAATCGGCCGGCATTCGTCTCCGGCCCGCTCCCGGACCCTGCTCTGACCGACGATGTCGGCCTCGCTGAGCTGCTCGCCTTTTTCAGAGATCCGGTCAAGGGATTCTTTCGGGCGCTGGACTTCACCTTCCCGGCTGACGTCAAGGGTGTCGACGACGCAATGCCCGTCGAGATCGACAACCTGCAGGAGTGGACCGTCGGGGACCGGATGCTCAGCGACATCCTGCGAGGGATGACTCCCGATCGAGCCTGTCAGGCGGAGTGGTGCCGCGGGACCCTGCCACCGGGTCGAATCGGTTGGCGTAAGGCCACTGAAATCCGAGACCAGGCGGCGCTGCTGGCAGCCGAGGCATTGGGGCTGCGTACCGATCCGGCGCGTGCGATCGACGTCGATCTCGACCTCGGCGTCGGCCGACGACTGACCGGAACCGTCTCACCGGTGTTCGGCAACCGGCTCGTCACGGCGACGTACTCGCGCCTCGACGGCAAGCACCTACTGGCCGCCTGGATCCCGCTGTTGGCGTTGATCGCCTATGTGCCGGAGCGCCAGTGGTCTGCGGTGTGTATCGGCCGGCCGAAGCGCGGCACTGTTCCTCGGCGCGAACACCTCGGGCATCCGCAGGCGCGCGCGCTGGACGTGCTGGCGGACCTGGTGGCCGTTTACGACGCGGGACGCCGCGAACCGCTGCCGCTGCCGCTGAAGACCTCCTTCGCCTGGGCCGAAGCACGGCACTGCGGCGACGACCCGGTCGGGGCAGCCAGCCGCCGGTGGCGCTCGGGCAGGTTTCCCGGCGATGACAAGCAGCCGGCGCATGTGCAGGCCTGGGGTAGTGGGTTGGCGCTGTCGGAACTGATGCAACCGCTGCGCCCTGGCGAGGAACATCCGGGGGAGAACAACCGGCTGGGTGCCTACGCGGCCCGGGTGTGGTTGCCGATGCTGCGAGCCGGGCAGGGGGAGCGCTGATGGAACCGCGCCGTTTCGACCTCCTCGGTGCGCTGCCGGCGCCGGGCACCACCACGGTGCTGGAGGCCAGCGCCGGCACCGGCAAGACCTTCGCCCTGGCCGGCCTGGTGACCCGCTATATCGCCGAAGGTGCGGCCACGCTGGACCAGATGCTGCTGATCACGTTCGGCCGCGCGGCCACCCAGGAACTACGAGACCGGGTTCGCCGCCAGATCGCCCACGCCCTGGCGGCCTTCGATGATCCGACCCTCATCGGGCAGAACCAGTTGGTGGCGCACCTCCTCGCAGGAAGCCCCGAGGAACTCGCGGCGCGCAAGACCCGACTCGGTGATGCACTGGCCGGTTTCGACGCGGCCACCATCGCCACCATCCACCAATTCTGCAATATCGTCCTGACGTCGTTGGGCGTGGCCGGAGACGCCGATGCGGGGGTAGAACTGGTCGAGAGCCTCGACGAGTTGGTGACCGAGATTGTCGACGATCTCTACCTTTCCCGCTTCGGCCGCCTTCGCGAGCCGCCGCCGCTGAGCTACGACCAGGCCCGCGCACTCGCTCGCGAGGTGGTGGCCAACCCGGCGACCGAGTTGCGACCCACCGACCCCGAACCCGGCACCCCGGCCGCAGTGCGGGTGGATTTCGCCAAAGCCGTGCTTGCCGAGTGCGAAATCCGCAAGCGGCGCCGTCGCATCCTGGGCTATGACGACTTGCTGACACGCCTGGCCGGCGCCCTCGACGGCGCTGATTCGCCGGCGCGGATGCGGATGAGCCGGCGCTGGCCCATCGTGATGGTCGATGAGTTTCAGGACACCGACCCGGTGCAGTGGAAGGTGATCGACGACGCCTTCACCGGGGCGTCGACGCTGGTCCTGATCGGCGATCCGAAGCAGGCGATCTACGCCTTCCGCGGTGGCGACATCGTCACCTACCTCAAGGCTGCGCAGACTGCCGGCGAGAAAAAAACCCTCGGCGTCAATTGGCGCAGTGACGCCGAGCTGCTGACCCGGTTACAGGCCGTGCTGCTCGGTGCCGAACTCGGTGATCCACGGATCGTCGTGCACGACGTCGAGGCTCAGAACAAGGGGAGTCGGCTCGCGGGCGCACCATGCACTGAACCTTTCCGGTTGCGGGTCGTTTCTCGGGAGAAGTTCGGCCGCCGGGGAACTCAGAAGATCCCGATCGACGACCTCCGCTCCTATATCGGCAGAGATCTCGCCTCCGAGATCGCCGCGCTGCTGGACAGCCCGGCGACCTTCGACGGCCGTCCGGTCAAGGCCGGTGATATCGCGGTGATCGTCGAGAAGCGTAAGGATGCTCGCGCGTGTTTCGCCGCCCTGACCGCCGCCGGCATTCCCGCGGTCTACACCGGCGACTCCGACGTGTTCTCCTCTGAGGCGTGCAGCGACTGGCTCTCGCTGTTGGAGGCATTCGACCAGCCGCACCGCTCGGGCGTGGTTCGGGCAGCCGCCGCCACCATGTTCTTCGGCCACAGCGCCGAGGATCTAGCCGCTGGCGGTGATGTATTGACCGACAGGGTCGCCGAGACCATTAGGGAATGGGCCGACCACGCCCGATCCAACGGCGTGGCAGCGGTTTTCGAGTCGGCGCGGCTGGCCGGTATGGCAGATCGGCTGCTGTCGCACCGCGGCGGTGAACGGTATATGACCGATATGGCGCATGCCACACAGTTGTTGCAGGAGGCCGCTCATCGCGAGCACTATTCGTTGCCCGCGCTTAGGGACTGGCTGCGCAGCCGACGCGAGGAGACCGGTGGCGGTACCGAACGCAACCGTCGCCTCGACAGTGATGCCGCCGCCGTTCAGGTACTGACCGTGCACGGCAGTAAGGGTCTGGAGTACCCCATCGTGTACCTGCCGTTCGCCTTCAACCGCAATGTGGGTGATCGCGACCTGATCCTGTTCCACGATGGAGATCAGCGCTGTCTGCACATCGGCGGTTCCGACAGTCCCGATTACGCCGCGGTCGCGAGTTTGGGCCGCCGGGAGAGTGCCAGTGACGACAGCCGCCTGATCTACGTGGCGATGACGCGGGCCCAGGTGCAGGTGGTGGCGTGGTGGGCGCCGTCGCAGGATGAGCCCAATGGCGGCCTGTCGCGTCTGCTGCGTGACCGGCGCCCCGGCGAGTCAACCGTCAAAACGCGCTGCGAACCGGCCGCCGTCACCGACGACGAAGCGCGGGAGCGCTTCCGACAGTGGGAGGCCGCCGGTGGACCGGTGGTTGAGGAGGCCGAGATCGGCCCGCTGGTGGATCTGCCCCTCGAGCCGCGCGCGACCGAGTTGTCGGCCAGACACTTCCACCGCACCATCGACACGACGTGGCGGCGCACGTCCTACTCCGGGTTGGTTCGATCAGCTCAGGAGAATGCCGGGGTGAGCAGCGAACCCGAGGTGATCGAACTCGACGACGAGGTCGCCGACATCGCTCTGGTGACTCCGCAGATGGAATCGGACGTACCGTCGCCGATGGCAGACCTGCCGACCGGAGCGAAATTCGGCACCCTGGTCCATGCAGTGCTGGAGACCGCCGACCCGTTTGCCGCGAACCTGACGGACGAACTCCGCACCCAGATCGACACGCACTCGGTGTGGTGGCCGGTCAACGTCACGACCGACGATCTAGCGTCGGCGTTGGTCCCGATGCATGACACACCGTTGGGGCCGCTGGCCGACGGACTGACACTGCGTGAGATCGGATTGCCCGATCGTCTGTGCGAGATGGATTTCGAGTTCCCTCTGGCCGGCGGAGACCGCCGGTGGAATGCATCGGAGGTTCGGTTGGCCGATGTCGGCCGGCTTCTCGGGCAGCATCTGCCGCCGAGCGACCCACTGGCCGCCTACGTCGAACGCCTCACCGATGCATCTCTCGGTGGCCAGTCGTTGCACGGTTATCTCAGTGGTTCGATCGACGTGGTGCTGCGTATTCCGGACAACTCGGGCATTCCGGACAACTCGGGCATTCCGGACAACTCGGGCATTCCGGACAACTCGGGCCACCGCTACCTGGTGGTGGACTACAAGACGAACTGGCTGGGCGATAACGAACGTCCGCTGACCGCCGCGGACTATTCCGTACCGCGGATGGCCGAGGCAATGCTGCACTCCGACTACCCGCTGCAAGCTCTGCTGTACTGCGTTGTGCTGCATCGGTTTCTGCGCTGGCGCCAGCCGGACTACGACCCGGCCCGACACCTGGGCGGGGTGCTGTACCTGTTCGTCCGCGGCATGTGTGGGCCGCAAACCCCGCTGATCGATGGTCATCCCGCCGGAGTTTTCAGCTGGCAGCCGCCGGCCGCGCTGGTAATCGCGGTGTCGGATCTGCTCGACGGTCAGCCGGCCCGCGCGTGACGATCGACGTCGTGGACACCTCGGATTGGCGCCGCAGCGCGACGGCGACCGGGGTACTGCGCACCTTCAACGAAGCCGGCGTGATCGATTCCTCCGACGTTGTGGTCGCGCAGCGCCTGACCGCGCTGGCTAAGGACACCGACGAACGGGTCGCACTCGCGGTGGCGTTCGTGGTGCGGGCCGTCCGCGCCGGATCGGTGTGCGTGGCCTTGGCCGACGTGGAACAGCACACTGCCATCGCCGACCTGCCGTGGCCGCCCGCGGGCGAGTGGCTGGCGGCGGTGGCCGCGAGTCCACTGACCGTGGACCCGACCGTGCTTCATCTCGACGATGGATTGCTCTACCTGGACCGGTACTGGATTGAGGAATGCCGCGTTGCCGAGGACGTGCTGGCGCTGGCCAGCGCGCGCAGGTCCGGATCAGTGCCAGACATCAACCGCCTCTTCCCGGACAGCTTCGCCGAGCAACGCGGAGCCGCGCAACTGGCGCTGTCGCGGGCGCTGACCGTGCTGACTGGCGGTCCGGGCACCGGCAAGACCACCACCGTCGCGCGGCTTCTGGCTCTGCTCGCCGAACAGGCCGAACTCGACGGTAAGCCGCGCCTGCGGATCGCGCTGGCCGCCCCGACCGGCAAGGCCGCGGCCCGCTTACTCGAGGCCGTGCAACTCGAAGTCGATGCACTCGCCAACGCCGATCGGGAGCGCTTGCCCGCCCTGGCGGCCACCACGCTGCACCGGCTGCTGGGCAGCAGGCCCGACACCTCGTCGCGGTTCCGGCACAACCGGGAGAACCGTTTGCCGCACGACGTGATCGTCGTCGACGAGACGTCCATGGTGTCGCTGACCATGATGGCGCGACTGTTGGAGGCCGTTCGCCCCGATTCTCGTCTGCTGTTGGTCGGCGACCCGGATCAACTGGCCTCGGTCGAGGCCGGGGCCGTGCTGGCCGACCTAGTCGAAGGGCTGACCGCCGTCGTCGACAGCCCGGTTGCCACCTTGGTGACGCCGCACCGCTTCGGCGAATCCATCGGCGCGCTGGCCGATGCGATCCGTGATGGCGACGCCGAAGCGGCCGTTGGGGTGCTTGCGGCCGGTGGTGAACACATCGAATGGGTCGACGTTCACCAGCCCGCCGAGGTACTGCGCAAGGTTCTTGTGCCGCATGCCCTTCGGCTGCGTGAGGCTGCGGTGCTCGGCGATGCGGATGCGGCCCTGAAAACCCTCGAACAGCATCGGCTGCTGTGCGCACACCGCCGCGGGCCCTACGGGGTGGCGTATTGGAACCGGCAGGTCGAACGCTGGCTGTCCGAACAGACCGACATGCCGCTGTGGGCGGACTGGTACGTGGGCCGGCCGGTTCTGGTGACGGCCAACGACTACGGCCTGGGCCTCTACAACGGCGACACCGGTGTCGCGGTGCTGCGTGACGGCGGATTGCGGGCGGCGATGGCGACCTCGGCGGGCCCGGTTCAGTTCGCCACCGGCAGACTGGCGGACGTGGAGACCATGCATGCCATGACGATTCATAAGAGCCAGGGCAGCCAGGCCGTTGAGATCACCGTGCTGCTGCCGCCGACCGACTCTCGGCTCCTGACCCGCGAACTGCTGTACACCGCGGTCACCCGGGCACGGGAGAAGGTGCGACTGGTCGGGTCGGCTGATCAGCTGCGGGCCGCAGTGACTCGTCGGGCTATCCGGGCCACCGGTCTGAGCCGCCGGTTGGCGGGCGGGCAGGAGAATCGCAGTGAGTAACGACGCGGCGGGTAAGCGCTGGTATGACCCGGAGACGTTCCGTGCCGCGAGGAACTACGTCGGTATTGTTGTCATCGCTGCCGCCGCCGCCTTCGTGGCCACCGTGGTGTGGCGTTCACCGATCACCGGAGTCATGGTCCCGGCCGTTCTTTTCCTCGGCGGCATCGGTGGTCTGGTGCGCACCTATCAGGTCTGGCGCGTCGAGGGGTCATGGTGGATCTGGCAGGCGGCCGGTTGGCTTCTGCTCTTGCTGACCCTGTTCTTCCTCGGCGTGCCGACGGCGGTGTGGTAACCGACCGCCATACTCGTTTGGTGAGTCCACCACCCCAGCTACCACTGGCCGGTGTCCGGGTCGTCGAGATCTCCAGCTTTGTCGCGGTGCCCCTAGCCGGCATGACGCTGGCTCAACTTGGCGCCGACGTGACCCGCATCGACCCGATCGGCGGAGCCGCGGACTACCACCGGTGGCCGCTTACCGCCGGCGGCGAGAGCATCTACTGGGCCGGACTCAACAAGGGCAAGCGGTCGGTAGCGGTTGAGATGCGCAGCGAGCAGGGCCAGCAGCTCGTTCGGCAACTGATCATCGACGCCGGAATTCTGATCACCAATGTCACCGGCCGGCAATGGCTTTCCCACTCTGCGTTGAGCGCGCATCGCGCGGATCTCATTCACCTCGAGGTGCCGGGTCGCCCTGACGGTTCCACCGCGGTGGACTACACCGTCAACGCCGCCACCGGGTTTCCGTTGGTCACGGGCCCGGCCGGATGGGACGGACCGGTCAACCACGTGATGCCGGCCTGGGATGTCAGCTGCGGACTGTATGCCGTTGTAGCGGTGCTGGCTGCGCTACGGCGGCGAGAGTCCACCGGTGCCGGAAGTGCCGTCAGGCTGCCGTTGGACGATGTTGCCCTAGCCACGGCGGCCAACCTCGGATTCCTCACCGAGGTCATGGTCAACGGCACCCGCCGGCCCCGGCTGGGCAATGCCATCTATGGACAGTACGGCCGGGACTTCATCAGCAGTGACGGCGTGGAATTCATGGTGG
Source organism: uncultured Actinomycetes bacterium (assembly GCA_903911165.1). Lineage (GTDB taxonomy): Bacteria > Actinomycetota > Actinomycetes > Mycobacteriales > Mycobacteriaceae > Mycobacterium. Next base: position 12,375 of record CAIWCQ010000161.1, read on the forward strand.
TGGCATTGACCGCACGCCACTTCGATGATCTCACCGAACTGACTGAGACGACCAAAGCCGTTGCTGCCGTGGCTGAAACGCTCCGCGCCGACTTCGCCGACGAAGGCCAACGCTACCGTCACCGCGACGTGCTGGACGGGCTCTTTCAGGCCTGGTTCGGCCGCCATACCGGTGAGGAGATCAGCGCTGCGCTGTCGGCGAGTTCGGTGCTGTGGGATCGCTACCAAACCTTCGCCGACGTTGCTCGGAGCCCGCGGGTGAGGGCCAATCCTCTCTTCACCGAACTGGACCAGCCGCGGATCGGCACCCACCCTGCGCCGGGCCTGCCAATGTCGGTCGACGGCGCGCACAGCCCGGCCCGGAGTGCACCCGCCCTCGGCGAACACACCGTCGAGGTTTTGGCCGCGCGCCTCGGGATGGATGCCGATGAGATCGACACCCTGGTCGAATCGGGCGTGGTCGCAACGTGAACGACGGCCTGGTGAAACTGCTCGAGTTGAGTCCGCTGGACATGCCGGACGCATTCGTGGGTACACACAACGGACCATCCGGAAAGCGCGCCTATGGCGGGCTGCTGACGGCGCAGGCGTTGGCGGCCGCCGGCGGCACGGTCGGGCCTGGTTTTCGACCGACGAGTCTGCACGCGCAGTTCCTTCGCGGCGGCGATGCCGGGTCGCCGGTCCGCTATGACGTCGAACGCGTCTACGACGGCCGCACGGCGGCATCCCGGCGGGTGCGGGCCAGCCAGGACGGCCGGTTACTTGTCACCGTCACCACATCATTCGCCACGTCGGCACCGGGTCCTGCGCACGCCGAGCGGGGCGAGTGCGATGCCGACCCCGATGCGCTCCCGCGCACCGGACCGATCGGGCCCGCGCCTGCTTTACCGGCCGGGGAGGTCGACATCCGGATCCGCGATGAGCGCAGCGGGACCGATTTCGTCCGAAGGTTGTGGTGGCGGGTTACCGCGACATTGCCCGCCGATCCCCTGACACACGCCTGCGCCGCAGCTTTCGTCACCGACATCTACGGCGTCGACCCGATCCTGGCCGTGCATGGTCATTCCATGACCGACCGCAGTCATCACGCCGGAACCACCGACGCCTCGATCTGGTTCCATGACGACATCCACGCCGATCGGTGGAACCTTCTCGAGTCCCGTTCCCCGGCCGCGGGTCGGGGCAGAGGCGTGATGTTCGCGGGACTGTTCGACGCCGACGGGGTTCGGGTGGCGACGGTGGTTCACGAGGGTCAGGCCGTCACGCGCGGGGTTTAAAGCTCCGCCACTTCGCGTTCCAGCATCTCAGCCAGCCGCGCCTGTGCGGCCGCCCTACGGGTCGGCAGATGCTGCGACGGGAACAGAGTGTCCACCGGTTGGTACTCCTTGAGCGTGCGCCGGGCCACGGTGAGCTTGTGCACCTCGGTCGGCCCGTCGGCGATCGCCAGCGACTGCGCGGCCACCATCATCTTGACGAACGGCATCTCGTCGGACACCCCGAGCGATCCGTGCAGTTGCATGGCCCGCTGCACGACGTCGTGGAGCACCTTGGGCATGGCGACCTTGACGGCGGCGATGTCGCGGCGCACCTTTTGGTAATCGTGGTAGCGATCGATCTTCCACGCGGTGCGCAGCACCAGCAGCCGGAACTGCTCGATCTCGATCCAGCTGTCGGCGATCTTTTCCTGTGTCATCTGGAAGTCACCCAGCGGACCCTGTCGGGTCTGCCGTGACACCGCGCGTTCGCACATCATGTCGAACGCCTTGCGCGCCAATGCGATCGTGCGCATCGCATGATGTACCCGGCCGCCGCCAAGCCGGGTCTGCGCGATGGCGAACGCCTGCCCCTCGCCGCCGAGTACATGATCGGCCGGCACCCGGACATCGTTGTACCGGACGTAGCCGTGCGAGGCGTGCGCGGAGGATTCCCCACCGACGCCCACGTTGCGGATGATCTCGATGCCAGGAGTCTCGGCGGGCACGATGAACAGCGACATCTTCTGGTGCGTGCGCGCCTCGGGATTGGTCACCGCCATCACGATGTAGAACGACGCGAACCTGGCGTTGGACGAGAACCACTTCTCGCCGTTGATCACCCAGTCGTCTCCGTCGCGGGTCGCGGAGGTGGTGAACAGACCCGGATCTGATCCGCCCTGCGGCTCGGTCATCGAATAGCAGGATGAGATCTCGCCATCGAGCAGCGGCTGCAAATAGCGCTGCTTTTGGTCGTCGGTACCGAATAAGGCGATGATCTCGGCATTACCCGAGTCAGGGGCCTGAGATCCGAAAACCGAAGGCGCCCAACGGGACCGGCCGACGATCTCATTCAGCAACGCCAGCTGAACCTGGCCGAAGCCCTGTCCGCCCAGATCCGGGCTCAGATGCGCCGCCCACAGCCCCTGGTCTTTGACCTTTTGCTGCAGCGGTCGCAGCACGGCCATCAACTCGGGATTTTTCTTGTCGTAGGGGTCTAGCGGAGCCAGATCCAGTGGCTCCAGATCGGTCCGCATGAACTCCTCGACCCAGTCGAGTTTCTTCTGGTACTCCGGGTCGGTTTCGAAGTCCCACATCAGGGCACCACCACTGCGCGACCGGTCACTCGTCCGTCGTGCAGGTCGCGGTAGGCCTGCGCGCCGTTATCCAGTGAATAGATGGTGCCCTCGGCGCTGACCTGACCGCTGGCCGCCAACGCCAGCAGTTCGACGAGTTCACTGCGGCTGCCCCAGTAGGTGGTGGCGATGCTCACCTCGTAGGGCTGGGAGAAGAACGACAGCGGGATCTCGCCGCCGCCGATCCCGACGATCGTAACATCCGCCAGGCTTCGGGCGACGCCGCGGGCGAGGTCGAGAGTCGCTGTGGCGCCGACGAAGTCGATGATCACATCGGCTCCGCGGCCGCCGGTCAGATCGCGGATCTTCTGCGCGGCGTCGCCGTCGGATACGACGGCGTGGTGTGCGCCGACCTTGAGGGCCAACTCGAGTGCCTCGGGTTTGACATCGACGGCGATCACCTTCGCGGCGGTGGTGGCGCGGGCGATCTGGATCGCGATATGTCCGAGGCCGCCGACGCCGATCAGCACGAGCGTGGCATCCGGAGTGAGCTTCGGCCAGGATCGTCGGATCGCGTGATAGGGCGTCAGGCCCGCGTCGGTCAGTGGCGCGGCGGTCTCCGGGCTCAGTCCGTCCGGCAGTGGCACCAGGTAGCGCTCATGGGGGACCAGCAGATAGTCGGCCATCCCGCCGTGCAGGCCGAGGCCCCCACCACCGGTCAATGACGGCCGCTCGCAGTAGTTCTCCATGCCTACCGTGCATCGCGCGCAGACCCCGCAGCCCCAGGCGCCGTAGACGGCCACAGCATCGCCCACGGCGACACCGGTGACTCCGGTGCCGCTGGCGTGCACCCAGCCGGCGGTCTCGTGCCCCAGCGTCATCGGAAGTTCCCAGACGGCCGAGGCGTCGAGTTCATAGAGGATGTGCAGATCCGAATGGCACGCGCCGGAAGCGCCGACTTTGACCACTACCTCGCCCGGGCCCGGTGTCGGATCCGGCACTTCCCTGAGTTCCGGTTCGCATTGGAATCCGACCAACTGCAACGCCCGCACACTGCCTCCCGGCTTTTCGTCCAATTCTCAACTTGGGTGATTACATCTGCTCGGGGCTGTCGGCGCGGCCGAATGCGGCATGCTTGCCGTGTGCTGCTGCTCACCCGGTTGACCGGCCGGGACGTGCGGGGACCCGATGGCCGGGTGATCGGCCGGCTGGCCGACCTGACCGTACGGCTGAACCGCGGGTCCGAGTCGCACCTCGTGGAGCGGTTGGTCATCACCCGTCGCCATGACGCCGAGCTGGTGCTGCCCTGGACGGCGGTGGCGAACTTCCACCCCGGGCAGATGGTGCTGGGTGCCGACGAGGTCTCCTCGGCACATGAGTGGGAACCCGATGAGATCCTGCTCGGCCGCGATGTGCTCGACACCCAGATCGTCGACGTGGTTGGCCAGCGGCTGGCCCGCGTTGCCGACGTTGTGTTGGTGCTCACCGCTACCGGCCGCTTGGAGGTTCTCGGCGTTGAGGTCGGATTCGGCGCGGTGCTGCGCAGGTTGGGTCTGGGCCGCGTCGCACCGGCGCCCGGAGAGGACGTCGTCGCCTGGTCGGACCTGCACCTCACGTCGGATCGCGGACATCTGGTGCAACTGGCGACACCGCGTGCCGCTGTACACCGCCTCGACGCGACCTCGCTGGCCGCACTGGTGAGCCGGGTCGATACCGATGCGGCCGCCGAGATCCTGGCCGCGCACGAACCGCGGATGGCCGCCGATGCGGTGCGCGCGGCGCACCCGGATGTCGGGGAACGGATGTTGCGGGCGATGCCCGACGCCGAGGCGGCCCGAGTCGTCGCCGCGATGCCGGCCGAGCACGCCGGGCAGTGGCGTCGCCGACTCGCGCGGGCGCCGGGTCTGTTCGGACGGCGGGTACTGCGCTCACGGGTGTGGCCTCGCCGCCGCCACCTCGTTCGCCGAGCGAACAGATGAGTCTCAACACACGCCGCGCCCGGGTCGCTGCACTCCTGGCAGTGGTCGGTCCTGGCCTGCTCGCCGGGCTTTCCGACGACGATCCGGCCGGCATCACGACGTACTCGGTACTCGGTGCCGACTACGGCTATCAGTTGCTATGGGTCCTACTGCTGTCCACGGTGGCGCTGGTCATCTTCCACGGCCTGGCGGCGCGGATGGGCGTGGTCACCGGTCAGGGATTGATCGGCCTGGTGCGGCAGCGCTACGGCGTGCGGGTCGGCGGCGCCGTTCTTGCCGCGCTGGTAGTCGCCAACATCGGTACGACGTGCGCTGAATTCGCCGGCATCGCCGCTGGTTTCGAGCTGTTCGGTATCTCGCGCTACATCAGCGTTCCGGCGGCCGCTGTCATCGTGTCGATGCTTGTTCTGCGCGGTAGCTTCCACCGGGTCGAACGTCTCCTGCTGCTGGTATCCACGGTGTTCCTGGCCTATATCGTGTCGGGTTTCATGGCTGGCCCGGACTGGGGTGCGGCTCTGCGCGGCACCGTCGTCCCCAGCATGCCGATGACCGGCGAGGCCATTGCGATCGTGACCGCAACGCTGGGCACCACCTTGGCGCCGTGGGGCCTGTCCTTCATGCAGTCCTATGCCGTGGACAAGAAACTGCGTATCGAGGATCTTCGGCTGGAACGCGTCGACGTCATCACCGGCGCAGTACTCACCGGGGTGATCGGCTTCTTTGTGGTGGTGGCGTGCGCGGCAACCCTGCATCGCGATGGTCTGCACATTACCGACGCCGCCGATGCCGCGGTGGCGTTGCAGCCGCTGGCCGGCACGGCGGCGGGGACGTTATTCGCGGTGGGGTTGATCGGGGCATCGTTTCTCGCGGCGTCCATCCTTCCGCTCTCGACGGCGTATTCGGTGTGTGAGTACGCCGGTGCGGAAGCGGCACTGGATGATCCGTTCCGCGAGGCCCGGACCTTCTATCTGACGTACGGCATCATCACGCTGCTGGGCAGTGTCATCGTCCTGACGCCGGATGTCCCATTAGTCACGATCCTGGTCGGCACGCAGGTCCTCAACGCGGTGCTGCTGGTTCCCTTGCTGCTGGCAATGGTGGGGTTGGGTCGCGACCGCGATCTGATGGGAAGTTACGCGACGGGACGGGTCGGTACCGCGGTCTACGGCCTCACCACGGCGGTCGTCGTGATCTGCGTGATCACGCTGGGTGTGACGGCGATAACCTGAGTCCAATGGCGATCGAAGTCCGCCCGGCCCGCAAATCCGATGTGCCCGCACTGGCGCAGGCACTGGGCCGTGCCTTTCAGGATGACCCGGTGATGTCATGGCTGGTGCCTGATGCCCGGCGTCGGACGACCGCGCTGGCCGGCTTCTTCAGTGCGTGGACCCGTCACCATTTTCTGGCCGGCGGTCAGGCGGAGGTAGCCGCCGCCGAGTCGGCCTGCGTCGGGGCTGCGCTGTGGGACTCCCCCGGGAAATGGAATCAGGCGCCGCGGGAGCAGATCGCCATGCTTCCCGCTGTGGTCCGTGCATTTCGCGGTCGGTTGGACAAGGCCTGGGCGCTGGCCGAGCAGATGAAGGCGGTGCATCCGGCCGAGCCGCACTGGTACCTGGCGGTCATCGGTACTGATCCGTTGGTGCGGGGTGGCGGCTGGGGCCACGCATTGATGCGCAGCCGACTCGACCGTTGCGATGCCGAATATGCGCCGGCGTATCTGGAATCGAGTAACCCCGACAACATTGCGTATTACAACCGATTCGGCTTCGAGGTCACCGGCGAGATCACGATCTCCGGCGGAGGCCCCACCCTGTGGCCCATGTGGCGCCCCTCGAGCGTCACCCGGAACTGCATCACCTGATACGGCCAGCCCCGCGCGGTGTTCCACTGCGACACCACCAACCCCACGCCGCCGCTCACTCCCAGACGGCTGCCGGGCAGGACGTAGCCCCCGTACAGCTGGGCGACCCGGCATTCGTCGTGATCCTCATCGGTCCACTCGCAACCCAGTACCGGACGCTGCACCGGCACTTGGTCGAGATCCTCGGTCAGCGAAGCCAGGGTCCGGTAGCCCAGCGCGTAGGACGACGACAGGAATCCGCCGAGAACCCAAGTGCCACAATCTAAGCGACGCAGCGAAAGCTCGCCCCAGGTCTCATCGTCGGGGGTGATCACGGTCGCTTCCCTGCCCCATCGGCCGTTGCCCCAGGCGAGGTAACGGGTGCGATCGCCGACGTGCTCCGGCCGCACTCGGCGCAGGATCAAACCTTTGTTCCGCTGGAAGCCGGTCGACACCACATAGACCCAGCCGTCGTCGGGGTCGTAGTCCCACGACCAGCACTGTGCGTATCCGCCGTAATGGTCGGCGGGGAACTTCGCCGCGTCACCGAGATTGCGCCAGGACACCCCGTTGTCGTCGGAGCGCCAGATCTCGGTCCACCTCACGTTGCCGAGGCCACGGTTGACGATGGCGTGGAGATAGAGGGCTTCGCCGACCCGCAACAGGTCCGAGGGGATCACCGTGCTGATCCCGCGTCGCAGTAGTCCGGGGCTACTGCGATGCCGGTAGTGCCACAGCTGTCGCGCATAGTGGGCGTCGGCACCGCCGGCCTTGCTGTAGACGATTTCATGAGTGGCGTCGCCGCTGCCGATCAGGATCACCGGGGAGCGCCAGTCCCCGGAACCGACCCGGGGACCGGAGAACGTGTCTCCGAACACCGACACCAGATTCCCGTCCGCGGACCGCACCGTCGCACCCAGGTCGGTGCCAGTCACACCGAGATGATCGGTGATACCGGGGCCGGTGAGGTCTTTGACCTTGCCGACGAACGCTCCCGCCGGACGTACAACCGCCATGGTGCTCAGTGCATCAGAAAGTCAGCCGGCTCCGGTTGGCGGGTCCACGCCCAGAAGTCGACCAGGCGCCACGGACTCAGCGAGTGCACGACACCGTTAGCGTCTTTGTAGAAGCTGTGCTTGATACTCGGCTGCGCCCACACCATGGTCTTCAACTCGGCCTGGCAGCGGTCGTACCAATCGTCGTAGCGCGAGGGTACCGGCTCCATCGCGGCCTTGCCTTCAGCCAGCAGCAGGTCGATACACCCGATGATGTACCGCATCTCGCACTCGGAGTGAAAGATCAGACTGCCGCCGCTGGCTAGGTTGGTGCCCGGGCCGTACATGCAGAAAAAGTTCGGGAAGCCCGGGATCGTGATGCCCAGGTAGGCGGCAGGCTTGTGCCCCCACATCTGGTGCAGGTCCAGACCGTCGCGGCCGGTGACGGCCAGCGATGACAGGAAGTCATTGACCCGGAAACCGGTGGCGTAGACGAGGACATCGGCCGGATACCGCACCCCGTCCGCGTCGACCACCGCATCGGCCTCGATGCGGTCGATCCCGCACCGCACCAGTTCCACGTTGTCGCGCCGCAGCGTCCGCAGCCAGCTGCCGTTGTCCTGCAGCGTGCGTTTGCCGGTCGCCGGGTAATCCGGAATCACCTTGGCCGCCAACTCCTCGTCGCCGTCGAGTTGGCTGGTGATCCATTCGGTGAACATCATCCGCGCCATGTCGTTGGCTGCGCTCACCGCGCGCTGCTGGTCCGGCCATTCGGGGTCGACGATCGCCGCGGCCAAACCGGTGTCGCAGCCGGGCCAAAAGATCAGGAACCGGTACCAGCGGCCGTAGAAGGGCAGATGCCGCAGTGCCCACTTGACGCCGGGGCCGACCTTGGCGTGGTAGTCCGGGTTGGGAAACATCCACTGCGCGGTGCGCTGGAAGATCGTCAACTGTCCGACGTCCTCGGCAATGGCCGGAGCGATCTGGAATCCGGTGGCGCCGGCGCCAATCATCACGACGTTCTTGCCCGTGAGGTCGATCGAGTGGTCCCAGCGGGCGGTGTGGAAGGAATCTCCGGCGAAGCTCTTCGCACCGGGAAGGTCGGGAACGAACGGCTGGTTGAGTTGGCCCACGGCGCTGATCACCGCTCGGGCCCGCAGCACCTCGGTGCCGCCGTCGGAATCACGAACGGTGACCGCCCAATCGCCAGAGTCATCGTTCCAAGCCGCAGAGACGACCTCAGTGTTGAACCGGACATGTTCGGCGACACCGTGGCGTTCCATCACCTCGGCGAAGTAGTTCTGCAACTCGGGTTGACGCGCGAAGAACTCCGTCCAGTGGTCGGACGGCTCGAAGCTGTAGCAGTAGAAGTGGTTCCCGACATCAACCCGGGCGCCGGGATAGCTGTTCTCCCACCAGGTTCCGCCAACTCCGGGGTTTTTCTCGATCACCGTGTAGGGAACCCCGGCCTGCTTGAGTCGGATCGCAGCCAGGAGCCCGGACTGCCCGGCGCCGATCACGATCACCGGAAACTCCGCGCGAGCGCCCGGGCCGGACTGGAGTTCGGCCTCGCGGGCGTCGCGGCCGTCGAGTCCCATCTCCTCCAGCATCATCGGCACGTACTCGTCACCGACGTCGCCGGCGACCAGCCAGGTCATCATCTGCTTGAGGCGGGCTCGGTCGATCGGCGCCGGTTCGGGACAGCCGCGATCGCGATAGTCACCGATGATGTCGAGGGCGAGGGCACGCGCCGCGGCTTTGTCCTCTTCGGACATGTAACCCTGCACCTCGTTGAGGAATAACCCCGCCGGTTTGAGGGGACCCTCCAGGATTGACCGCCGCACGGATTCGTCGTCGGTCATATGCACGCAGGACAGCAGCAGGGTCGGGATCGACACGTCCTGCAATGCGGCAGCGATCTGTTCGTCGGTGTCCGTGAACGGCGCACCGGAGTTCGGGTTGCGCATCAGGGTGCCACCAGGATGCGGATCGGATTGCCCTCGGAGCGCTCCAGCATCTCGATGCCGTCGCGGATGTCTTCGAGCGGGATGATCCGGCTGATCGAACGGGAGAGATCTAACCGTCCGAGTGAGACCAGTCTCGCCAGCGTCTCGATGTCGGCATTCTGATAGCCGAGGTGGCCGAGCACGTGTTTGCGGGTCAGGCCGAACATCGACGTCGGCCCGACCGTCGGACACTGATCGCTCATACCCACCCCCACGAGCCGGCCCCCGACGGTGAGGGCGTCCAGTGCCTGTTCGAACGTGGCCTTGAGTCCTACCGCATCGAACGCCACGTCAAGTTTGCGGCCACCGGTCACATCGGCGATCTTCGCCAGCAGATCGGGGTCTGCGGAGTCGAACGCATGGTCGGCGCCGAGTTCGATCGCGCGGTCGCGAACCACCGCATTGATGTCCACGGCGATGATCGGAGCGGCCCCGACCAACCGGGATAGTTGCACAATGTGGGTGCCGATCCCGCCGACTCCCCACACTCCGACCGACTCCCCAATGACCACTTTGCCGGTGCGCACCACCGCGCCGAAAGGAGTCGACACCGCATCGGCCAGGATCGCGGCCTGCTCCAACGGCACGTTGTCAGGAACCCGGGTCAAGCCGATGACCTGCGCGACGGTGTATTCGGCCCAGGCCCCGTCATAAGCGAAGGCCATCAGTTGCATCCGCAGGCAGTTCGCCAGGTCTCCGCGCAGGCAGTTCGGGCAGCCCAGGCACGGCCGACCGGCCGCGACCACCACCCGGTCACCTACCGACCAGCCGGTGACCCCCGGCCCGAGTTCGGCGATCGTGCCGGAGGCCTCGTGGCCCTGGGTGACTACCGGACGCTGAGCTGGGAAGGTGCCGTTGACCAGGCTGACGTCGGAATGGCAGATCCCGCAGAACGCCACCTTGACCAGAACTTCACCCGGTCCGGGCTCGGGGATCGGAACGTCCTCGAGAACAACGGATTTCGTGTCTGCGTAGAAGCGTTCGGCGCGCATTGTCCGGGCCATATCGATCCTTCCTGGGTCGGCATTGAGAACCTACGCCGACGGTTAGAGTTGCGATCATGGCATGGCTGCGACAGCGCGATGGCGTGACCTGCGGTCCAAGTGTCGCAGTGATGGCCGGTGCGCTGATTGACGCCGATTACGGCGCCGCACTCGAGGGAGACGGCGCGCAGCAGTGGTTTGACTCCGAGCAGGGCCGGGTGCACCGTGCGGTCAACACGGTGTGGCCGCGCGCACTTGGAACGACACCGGCCGGCATGGCCCGGGCGCTCAGCGCGCACGGGATGCGCTACCGGTGGCGCCCCGCGACAGGCCGCGACGCCCTGCTGGACGTGTCCGCCGCGCTCTCCGGGGGTCGGCCGGTGGCGATGCTGATCGGCTCGGCGATCCCAAGGCACTGGGTGCTGCTGACCGCACTGGACGGCGCGACGGTGCGCTGTTACGAACCCTCGTCGGGACGGCTGGTCGCGATCGACATCGACGACATCCGCAGCGCGCGACTCGAAGGCCTCGGCTTCCCACGTGCATTCGCCTTCGTTCTACCTGCCGGATAACGCCCAGTACGCTCCGGATAACGCCCAGTACGCTCCGGATAATGCCCAGTAGGCTGAAGCGAACTGGCTGAGAGGATTCGATGACACAAGCACCCGCCGTCCGTCTCCCGGTCGGGGAAGGCCCGAAACTGCCGCCTGCATCGCCACTGCCGCGCCCCCTGGGGGCGCTGGCATTCGTGACTTCTCGCCGACGCACGGTGAAGTGGCTCAACCGCAGCATCGGCCGCAGCGTTACGTTGCGTATTCCGGTGTTCGGCGATGCGGTGGTGGTCTGCGACCCGGCGCTGGCCAAGCAGGTCTTCACCACCAGCCCGGACGTGCTGCACAACATTCAGCCCAATCTGAGCCGCATCCTCGGCGCAGGTTCGGTCTTCGGACTCGAGGGCACTGCCCACCGCCAGCGGCGCAAGTTGCTGACCCCGCCGTTCCACGGCAAGAGCATCAAGGCCTACGAGGACATCGTCGAAGAGGAAACCCGTCGCGAGATGGCCACCTGGCCGGACGGGGTGGAGTTCGCGTCGCTGGAGCCGATGATGCGCATCACCCTGAACATCATCTTGCGCGCGGTGTTCGGCGCCGACGGTGTCGAACTCCAGCAACTGCGTGAGCTCCTGCCCAAGTGGGTGACCCTGGGGTCGCGACTCACCGCCCTGCCGTCCCCGAAAGGCCGGCCCGGACGGTTCAGTCCGTGGGCCAGGCTGGCCGCTTACCGGCGCGAGTACGACGGCCTGGTGGACAACCTCATCGCCGGGGCGCGCCGGGATCCGCACTTCGAAGACCGCACCGATGTGTTGTCGCTGTTTCTGCGCAGCACCTATGACGACGGCACGGCGATGACCCGCGCCGAGATCGGCGATGAACTGCTGGCGCTGCTGGCCGCCGGTCATGAAACCACGGCCTCGACGCTGGGTTGGGCGTTCGAGCGGATCTCCCGGCACCCCGCTGTGCTTGCGCGCCTGGTTGACGAGGTCACGGGCGACGACAACACCTATCGGCTGGCCACCATCTACGAGGTGCAACGCAACCGGACCGTGATCGATTTCGCCGGCCGTCACGTCACGGTGCCGATGTATGAACTAGGCGAATGGCTTATCCCGCAGGACTATTCGATCTTGGTCAGCCTGATTCAGTTGCACTCTGACCCCGATGTGTTTCCGCATCCGGAGCGATTCGATCCCCAGCGTTTCATCGACGCCAAGCCCAGTACATTCTCCTGGGTGCCGTTCGGTGGCGGAACCCGCCGCTGCGTTGGTGCGGCCTTCGCGCACATGGAGATGGACGTGGTGCTTCGGACAGTGCTGCGGCACTTCACTATTCAGACCACAAATGCGCCCGGGGAGAAGTGGCACAGCCGTGGTGTCGCATTCACCCCGAAGAAGGGCGGCCGAGTGGTGTTGCACCGCCGTACCACACCGCTTACCTGATTCCCCGGTTAAAAGTTGCCCGGCCCCTGTGTTGTCGGGTCGTAGGTATGCACTGGAAGTGGGAACTGAACCTCGGTCGCCGTGGCGCCGAGGTTGTCGTACAGACCGATGGTGTGAATGCCGGTGGTGGAGATGCGCAGCGGCAGGTACTGGACAAAGACTCGGAACTTAACCGGGATGTCATCGACGTCCTCGAAGTTCCAACGGAATTCCATGGCACTCACCCGTTCGCCATCCGGTCCGGTGGCGATCAGATACTGGACCGCGTCGTACTCGCCGCCGCTCAGTGCGCAGACGGCGATGACCATCGGCACGGTGATGTCTGAGGGCAGCTCGCTGACGAAGCAACTGGTCATCGGAAACCCGGTGGCGCTGACCCCGCCGGCCTCGTCCTCGGTGACGGTCAGCGCTGGCGCGAATGCGACGACGCGCATTACCGCGACGCCGAGCTGAGATCGACCGCGATGAAGTCCATCCGCCAGAGCCCCTCGAACAGCTCCAGGCCCATGTATTCAAGCTCCGCCTGATCGGCAGCTGCCAGCACACCGCTGAGCGCCACCCGCTCGGCGATCTCGCGAATCGAGCGCTCGCCGTCGACGTGCTGGGCGAAGGCTAGGTGGGTGGGGTCCAACTGGACACGCCAACCCGGCCGGTAGATCTCCTGTCCGCTGACCCCGCAGCGCAACCGCATCAGCGGCACGTAATTCAGAGCATTGCTCGCCGAGAAGTCGATCCGGTAGTTCTCCTTCGGCCGACCCGCGTGGGTGGCCAGGAAGAAGTGGCACGCGTTGAGCGTCTTGATGCGCTCCATCGCGGCCCACATCTTGTCGGTGGGCAACTGGTTGATTGCCGCGTAGAACTCGTTACCCGGCTCGGTCAACGTGGGCGGATAGTACGACGTCTTGAGGAACCAGTCTTGAAACTCCAGGCCCGCCGAACGGACGAGATCCAGGCAGTCGTCGACGGTGTAACTGCGGTCGCGGCCATGCAGGAACGTATCCACCATGCCGGCATCGAACGCCAGATCCGGCGCGATTGAGATATAGCTCGTCACGGGGTGGCTCGATGCCAGTGAAGCGACCGCAGCCTTGACCATGCGCAGCGACTCCTCGTCCTGGTGCAGGCCCATCTCACGGAAGATCGCCTGCATCATCTCGACGCCAGCCCGGCCATAGCGTGCGTACAGCATGATCGCCGCGACGCCGTCGGGACGCAGCACGTCGGCGAGCGCCTTCATTCCGACCTTCGGCTCAGCCATATGGTGCAGCACCCCGGTCGAGATGATCAGATCGAAGTCCTGTTTGAGCGACGGTGCCTCCTCGATCGGAAGCAGGTGCAGCTCAAGGTTTTTCAGCGCGTACTTGTCCTTGAGGTACTTCGAATGATCCAGCGAGGGTTGGCTGACATCGATCGCCACCACCTTCGATGCCCGGTTGGTGTAGGCGAAGACTGCGGCCTGATTAGTGCCACAGCCCGCGATCAATATATCGAGGTCTGACTGAAGTGGACGGTCTGGCCACAGGATCCGATGTGCGTGGCTCGGGTCGAACCATTGCCAGTTGTTGCTCAGCCAGGTCTCGAGGTTCTGGATCGGCTCGGGGTACTGCCACTTCTCGTACTGCTGAGCCACCACATCGGCGCGCGGACTATCGGTCATGTCGGTCGCTCCTAGGGAATTCTGGTCTGCAATAGCGGGTTCCTCTTGAGTACCGGCAGCGGGAAAAGGACGTCGGTCTCGGTCTCGTCGAGGTGGTTGTAGAGCCCGATGGTGTACACCCCGCTGGACTCCGCGCGCATCGGCAGGTACTGGGTGAACACGCGGAACTTGACCGGCGTGGGCGGGTTGTCATGCCAGTGCCAGCCGAATTCCAGGCTGCCTACCCGCTCGCCGTCCGGGGATGTGGCGACGATGACCTGGACAGGGTCGTAGTCGGCACCGCCGAGGGCGCAAACCGCGATCACCATCGGCACGGTGATCTGGGCCGGGAAGTTGTCGACGTAGCAGCTGGTCATCGGAAAGCCCTTGATGTTCACCCCGCCGGCGTCTTCCTCGACTGCGCTCAGTGATGGCGCGAACGCGACGACCCGCATGATTTCTCCCTTGTCCGGAACATCCAACCTTAGCCACAGTGGTCAATGCCCAACTAGTTTGGGGTGGTGACGCCAGCCCGATTTTCCCGCGCCGAATTGACCGACGCCTTCGCGACCTTCGAGGCGACCGTCGCCGACGCCGCCGATACCCGAGACTGGGACGCCTGGGTGTCGCACTACACCCCCGACGTGGACTACATCGAGCACGCGATGGGCACCATGAAGGGCCGCGAGCAGGTTCGCGATTGGATCTACCGAACGATGACCGCTTTTCCCGGCAGCCACATGACCGCATTCCCCTCGCTGTGGTCGGTGATCGATGAGCCCACCGGCCGGGTGATCATCGAACTCGACAATCCGATGCGCGACCCGGGCGACGGCACCA
>CAIWCQ010000162.1 GCA_903911165.1 uncultured Actinomycetes bacterium
CCGGTTGTTCGGCGGCCGATATCGCGGCGGTAGAGAGCCAAGTCGCTGCAGGGGTCGCCGGCTACCTCTTTACCCACCCCGACGTCAACCTCTACTTCAGCAGCGTGCAGGGTCAACCGCGGTCCGCGGCGATCAGCAAGATTGAGAGCTATCTGGACGCCAACCCGCAGACCCAGGCTGATCTCGACGCCGTTCGAGGGCCGGCGTTCGATCTTCGCAACCGCTGCAATATCTCGGATGCCAGCATCCATCTCGGAGTGCTCTGACCGATCACCCGGCCGTCCGGCGCCGGTATCGGCCGGTCTCATAGATCAGCCCGGCGGCGCCGATCGCCCCAGTGCACAACGACACCAGTAACAGCACTGGGTTGACATCGCCGGTGATGGCGTCGCCGAGAATGACAACCGCGGAGGTTCCCGGCAGAAGTCCGGTCAGAGTTGCCAGTAGGTATGGCCTGACCTGCACAGCCGAGGCACCGGCGGCGTAATTCAGTACTGAAAAGGGCACCACGGGGATCAGCCGCAGCGATAGCACCGCGGGCCAACCCCGTTCGGATAACCGGGCGTCCAGCGAATCGACTCGGGGGTGGTTCGCCAGCTTGCCAATCTGCCATCCGAAGGCCCTTACCAACAGCAGTGCGATGAGCGCGCTCAGTGTGCTGGCGGTGACCGCGAGGGCGATACCGAGAACCGGCCCGAACAACAGGCCGGCGGCCAGGGTGAAGGCTGTCCGAGGGAAGGGCAGCACCGTGGCGATGACGTGGGCGGCCAGAAAGGCCAGCGGGAATCCCGGACCAACCGAGGTTGCCCAGTCCCGCATCTGTAGCGCGGTCGGCAGAGGCACCAGCAGTACGACCGCGACCAGCGCGGCCGCGCTGATTGCGGCGAGCAGTATTCGGGTTCGGCTGAGCTGGCGGACGGTAACGATCACTGCCGAACGCACCCTGCGCAGCGCGCTCGGGTCAGGGGTGCTCACGCCTGATAAGGGTACGGCCCACACGGGGTCGCAATGCCAATCATTTAGCCTGGGACCAGGCGGCGCTGGCTGCCCCAAGACAACAGGAGCCGCCGGTGTCCGTGGAAGTCGAGGCCCGCGCCCGCTGGCGCGATGCGGTCGCCGGCGTGATCGCCAAGAGCGGTCGGGGTAATCCCGCGGACATTCCTGCTGAGCGTCTGCTGGATTCGCAGACCTACGAGGGTTTTCCGATCCACGCGCTCTACACCGCACTGGATGCGCTGCCGGAGCGTCCCCTCCCGGGTGAGTGGCCCTATGTACGGGGTGCAGATGGCCACCGCGATGTTCTGACGGGGTGGCGGGTGGCCGAACAATTTCCGGCCGCTGGATTCTCGGGTTCGCCGACCCAGGGCAACACCGCCGTACTCGACGCGCTCGTCGAGGGCGTTAGCGCGCTGGTGGTCCGGGTCGGCGACGGCGGTGTGGCACCCGCAGACCTCGGAACCTGGCTGACGGGTGTGTATCTGGAGCTGGCACCGATACTGCTCGACGCCGGTTCGGGGTTCCGTGCCGCCGCCGAGGCCATGCTGGCGCTCGTGGCCGCATCCGGCGGGAGTGCGACGGTTTCGATCGACCTCGGCGCCGATCCGTTGACCGCGCCCATCAGTGGACGCGGCGCCCCGAGTGTGGACGATGTCATCGCAGTGGCGGCAGCGGTGGCCGGCAACCGCGGCGTGCGAACCATCACCATCGATGGGACGGCGTTTAATGATCGCGGGGCCTGCGCCGCTTGGGAGCTGGCCGGCGCGATCGCCGCGGCGACTGATTACCTACGGCTGCAGACCGGCGCCGGAATCGGTGTCAGCGACGCGATGCGCGGTATCAGCTTCCGGCTCGTCGCCGATGCGGACCAGTTCATGACCATCGCGAAATTCCGCGCGGCCCGGCAACTCTGGGCGCGGGTGGCCGACGTGCTGGGCCACCCCGACGACGGCGCGGCACGCCTGCATGCCGTCACCTCGCAGACGATGATGACTCGGCGCGAGCCCTGGGTGAACATGGTGCGCACCACGGTCGCTGCGTTCGGCGCCGGCGTCGGGGGCGCCGACACGGTGCAGGTGCTGCCGTTCGACGTGGCGATAGCGGGCGGTTATCCCGGCGTCACCGTCGACTTCGCGAGACGTATCGCACGCAATACCCAGCTGCTGCTCCTTGAGGAGTCCCACATCGGCCGCGTCCTGGACCCGGCGGGTGGTTCGTGGTACGTCGAGAGACTCACTGAAACCCTTGCCGCCCAGGCATGGTCGCACTTTCAGGAGATCGAGACCCGTGGCGGTTTCCGGCAGGCTCGCGAACACATCATCGAGCAGATCGACAAGGTTCGGGTTCTGCGGGCCGACGATATTGCGCACCGGCGAACCGCCGTCACCGGCGTCAACGAGTTCCCCGACCTGGCCGAGCCAGCGCAATCGGCAGCGGATTCGTCGAGCGGGCGGTGGCGCAACGCGGCGGCGTTCGAGGAACTACGCGATCGTTCCGATGCGTACCACGGACGCACCGGCGAACGGCCCCGGGTGTTACTACTGCCCCTTGGTCCGCTGGCCGAGAACAACATCAGGACTTCGTTCGTGGTGAACCTGCTGGCATCCGGCGGCATCGAAGCGGTCAATCCCGGCACCGTCGAATCCGGCGGGGTCGCTGATGCGGTGCGCGACTGCGATGCCTCCGTCGTGGTGATCTGCGGCACCGACGCCCGGTACGGCACCGAGGTGGCGGGGATCGTCGATGGGGCCCGCTGCGCCGGAGTCCGACGAATTTACCTAGCCGGGTCGGAGAAGGCGATCGCCGGCACCCCCGCAGGATCGCGGCCTGATGACTACCTGAACGCCAAAATTGATGCGGTGACGGCACTTTCGATGTTGCTGGACGGCTTGGGCGTATGACGGAGATGATCACTCCCCGTGTCGTCGCCGACGGGGTCATACCCAGCTTCGCTGACGTTGCACTGACAGGCGAGCGTACGGCTGCGTCGCCGGAGAAGTCCGCGGCCGCTGAACTCATCGCTTCCGCTGCCGCGGCCCACGGCTACTCGGCGCAGCAGCTGGACTGGCACACCCCGGAAACCATCGTCGTCAAGCCACTCTTCACCGGTGCCGACCGGGACGAGGCGGTGGCCGCGGGCTATCCACTGGACAGCTTCCCCGGTGAGCCGCCCTTCATTCGCGGTCCGTACCCGACCATGTACGTCAATCAGCCCTGGACCATCCGGCAATACGCCGGCTTTTCCACCGCCGCTGATTCCAACGCTTTCTACCGGCGCAACCTCGCGGCCGGACAGAAGGGTCTGTCGGTGGCGTTCGACCTCGCCACCCACCGCGGTTACGACTCCGACCACCCGCGAGTGCAGGGCGACGTGGGCATGGCCGGGGTGGCGATCGACTCGATCCTGGATATGCGGGAATTGTTCGACGGTATCGACCTCGCGAGCGTCTCGGTGTCGATGACGATGAACGGTGCGGTGCTGCCGATCCTCGCCCTGTACGTGGTCGCTGCCGAGGAGCAGGGTGTGCCGCCGGAGAAGCTGGCGGGCACCATCCAGAACGACATCTTAAAAGAGTTCATGGTTCGCAACACCTACATCTATCCGCCAACGCCCTCGATGCGGATCATCTCCGACATCTTCGCCTACACCAGCGCGCGGATGCCCAAATTCAACTCGATCTCGATCTCCGGCTACCACATCCAAGAGGCCGGAGCCACCGCGGATCTTGAGCTGGCCTACACCCTCGCCGACGGCGTCGACTACATTCGGGCCGGTCTTGACGCCGGCCTGGATATCGACACGTTCGCGCCTCGGCTGTCGTTCTTCTGGGGCATCGGGATGAACTTCTTCATGGAGGTCGCAAAGCTCCGCGCCGGCCGATTGTTGTGGAGCGAGTTGGTCGCAGGCTTCGGCGCTAAGAGTGCGAAATCGTTGTCGCTGCGTACGCACTCGCAGACCTCGGGGTGGTCACTCACCGCCCAGGATCCGTTCAACAATGTCGCCCGCACCTGCATCGAGGCGATGGCTGCCACCCAGGGACATACGCAGTCGCTGCACACCAACGCCCTCGACGAAGCGCTGGCACTGCCCACCGATTTCTCGGCCCGAATCGCCCGGAATACGCAACTGTTTCTGCAGCAGGAGTCCGGTACCACCCGGCCGATTGACCCGTGGGCCGGCTCCTACTACCTGGAGTGGCTGACCCACGAGCTGGCGCAGCGTGCTCGGGTCCACATCGCCGAGGTTGCCGAACGCGGGGGAATGGCACAGGCCATCAGCGATGGAATACCGAAGCTGCGCATTGAGGAAGCCGCCGCGCGCACGCAGGCTCGCATCGACTCCGGCCAGCAACCGGTCATCGGCGTGAACAAGTACCAGGTCGACGAGGATTCCAACATCGACGTGCTCAAGGTGGAGAACAGCCGCGTCCGCTCCGAACAACTCGCCAAGTTGGTGCGACTTCGGGCCGATCGCGACGACGCCGCAGTGCAGGCCGCGCTGGCCGATTTGACGCGCGCGGCCGGCGTGGGTGCCGGTGCGGCGGCACCGAGCGGGGATCCGCTGGCGAACAACCTGCTCGCGCTGGCCATTGCCGCCGCTCGGGTCAGTGCGACAGTCGGGGAGATATCCGACGCCCTGGAAAAAGTTTACGGCCGCCATCAGGCGGAGATCCGCACTATTTCGGGCGTCTACCGTGACGAAGTGGGCCGCGGACAATCCAGCGCAGGAGGCAGCATCACCGGACTGACGGAGGCCACCCGACTGGTGGCGAAATTCGCCGAAGCCGACGGACGGCGACCGCGCATATTGGTCGCGAAGATGGGGCAGGACGGTCATGATCGCGGGCAGAAGGTGATTGCCACGGCGTTCGCCGATATCGGTTTCGACGTCGACGTCGGCTCGTTGTTTTCCACTCCTGACGAGGTCGCCCGGCAAGCGGCCGACAACGACGTGCATGTCGTCGGAGTGTCATCGCTGGCCGCGGGTCATCTGCTGCTGGTGCCGGCCCTGCGCGATGCACTGGCAGCTACCGGACGTCCGGACATCATGATCGTGGTGGGTGGCGTGATTCCACCGGGAGACTTCGATGAGTTGTATGCCGCCGGAGCCACCGCGATCTACCCGCCCGGCACGGTGATCGCCGAAGCCGCGGTGAGCTTGATGCACAAGCTCGCTGAGCGACTCGGTTACGAACTGGGCTGATGACGCCCGACAGCGACGCCGGCATGCTTGCCGAAGCGATTCGCGGAGGTGACCGCGCCGCGTTGGCGCGTGCGATCACGCTCGTCGAGTCGACTCGAACCGATCATCGAGGACAGTCCCAGGAGCTACTGCTGGCATTGATGCCCGATGCCGGCCGTGCCATGCACGTCGGCATCACCGGCGTACCCGGAGTGGGAAAGTCGACCACCATCGAGGCGCTCGGTATGTACCTCATCGGGCTTGGTCACCGGGTGGCGGTATTGGCGGTCGACCCGTCGTCGACGCGCACCGGCGGCTCGATTCTGGGCGACAAGACCCGAATGGCGCGACTGGCGGTACACCCGGACGCCTATATTCGGCCCTCGCCGACCTCGGGCACACTCGGCGGCGTTGCCAAGGCCACCCGGGAAACCATCGTGTTGCTCGAGGCCGCCGTCTTCGACGTGATTCTGGTGGAGACCGTCGGGGTGGGGCAGTCCGAGGTCGCCGTCTCCAACATGGTCGACACCTTCGTCTTCCTGACCCTGGCCCGAACCGGCGACCAACTTCAGGGCATCAAGAAAGGCGTGCTGGAACTCGCTGATGTCGTCGTCGTCAACAAAGCCGACGGCCGGCACGCGATCGAGGCCAAGGCCGCGGCGCGCGAACTGGCCGCCGCGATCCGGTTGATCTATCCCCGCGAGACCATGTGGCGGCCGCCGGTTTTGACGTTGAGTGCACTCGAAGGCGATGGTCTACCGGAGTTATGGGACACGGTGCTCAAGCATCGCGATGTTCTCACCGCGGCAGGAGCGTTCGACGCCCGACGCCGCGCCCAGCAGGTGGACTGGACATGGTCGATGGTGCGCGACACGGTGCTGGACCGGGTGCTGACCCACCCCGCCGTTCGGCGGATGCGAGCCGAGATTGAGAGACAGGTTCTCGACGGCGAGCTGACACCGGCCCTTGCCGCGCAACAAATTCTGGACGCCGCCGACGGGTGACGTTCACGGATCGGCAACGATTTTCCGGAAACGAGTGTTTCAGGTTGTAAATTCGTGATGGTGAGCAACGCGAAATCCAGCGGCCGAGGAGGGCCTCCGCCAGCCAAGGCAGCGGCCTTGCCGGTCAATGGTGCTGCGGACCCTGCTTTCGCCTGTGCGGTAACGGGTTTCGCGAGACTCTTCCCCCATCCGCGATTCGGTGGTGGAGCGTTGGCGGTGTACCTCGACGGACAGCCGGTAGTGGACGTCTGGACGGGGTGGGCCGATCGGCGGGGCCGGTTGCCCTGGTCGGCCGATACTGCGCCGATGGTGTTCTCCGCGACCAAGGGCGTGACGTCCACGGTCATCCACCGGCTGGCAGACCGGGGCCTGATCGACTACGAAGCTCCGGTGGCCGAGTACTGGCCGGAATTCGGCGCCAACGGCAAGGTGGCGATCACGGTGCGGGACGTGATGCGGCACCGGGCGGGTTTGTCCCATCTGCGCGGGGTGCGCAAGCACGAGCTACTCGATCACCGGCGGATGGAGGACCGGATCGCCGCGGCACCGGTGGACAGCCACTTCGGCCGGTCCGCCTACCATGCCCTGACCTACGGTTGGCTGATGTCCGGCCTGGCCAGGGCGGTGACCGGCATGAGCATGCGAGAACTGATCCGCGCCGAGGTAGCCGGACCTCTCGACACCGACGGCATTCACCTCGGTCGCCCGCCCGCCGCCGCACCCACCCGCGTTGCGCGAATCATCGGCCCCCAGCACAAAATCGGAAACCCGCTGTTCAATGCCATAGCCCCCAGGATCGCCGCGCTGGATGCATCGGCTGCGTTCGGTGCGATGTATTTCCCGGGAATGAGGTCGGTGGTGCAGGGCGACACTCCACTGCTCGACAGCGAGATTCCCTCGGCCAACGGGGTCGCCACCGCGCGTGCCCTGGCGAGAATGTACGGGGCGATCGCCAACGGCGGTGAGATCGGTCACCGGCGCTATCTGTCTGCTCGGCGGGTGGCCGCGCTGACCGGACGCCGCTCGCTCCGCCCGGATCGCAACCTGATCATGCCGATGGCGTTTCACCTCGGCTATCACGGCCTGCCGCTGCCCGCCGTGTTGCCCGGCTTCGGCCACGTCGGGCTCGGCGGATGCTTCGGCTGGGCGATACCCGAGTCAGGTCTGGCGTTTGCCTTCGTCCACAACAGGCTGCTGACGCCATTGGTGCTCAGCGACCAGGCCGGATTCGTTCCCATGGGCGCGCTGGTGCGCCTCGGCGCCACAGTGGCCCGTCGGAAGGGTTTCGCGCCGATCGCCGAGTTCGGTTCGGCCTATGACCCGTCGTCGGCCGCCACCGCCGCAGGCTAGGCAGGCCGATCGGCGGGGCTACAGCTAACACTAGGCGGGGCTTGGCCGGCACGGCAGGTCCTCATTGACGCGGGGCTGATCGGTATTTCCCAGGGCCTGTCTACCTTTTCTAGAGGGACATTTACCGATCAATATTGCGTAACTCGCGGACGCGGTTGATTGGTTTTGCGCATTTCGCGTAAGTTCCCCGCTGCCTTTTTATAGAGATTAGGGATGTGCGTCATCGCGGTTAAGTATTACGGCGCACTGCATTTCTGCAGCAAGGACTCTCAGGTCATTCTCAGGTTAGTTGCGGAGGAAATCGGGCGACGGCTTAAATCACTGGTAAGAACGTTAGGGAACCCCAAGAGGGGGTAGCCCTAACTCTCAGAAATTGTCTGCGATCCGGGTTCGGCCCGGGGCTTGCCAGGCTGCACTCGCGAATCTGGAGCAACGGTCGGTGTGAAATTTGCTAGACCAATTATCCGCAAGATATGATAAAGGTCAAAATGTGTTTGCTGGCGCGGATATAGAGCGATAAATACATCAATCAGAGCCCATGGCTCCAGCAATCGCCAGGGAGAGGCTGAGATCGCCAGTCACCGCTGCCGGACGGCGATCTCATTCACTGCTTTAAGCTGGTATAAGGCTGCTCAAACACCCCAAAGTGATGCTGGTTGTCGAGAGAGGGTGCGGGGCAGCTGGCTAACACTGAAGCACGCCAGCCCCGGCGACTCAGATGGACCGCTAACTGCCCGGAACGCGTTTTCTGCGCCGAAAGTGCAATATCGCAATTTCGCGACGTTTGGGTTATTCTTAGCTAAGCACTGGCAACCTTGAGTTGATACCGAACGCAACGTCGCGCTCCGCATCGGAGAACCCAAGGCAGCCCCGAAGTGAAACATCGTGGCCTGTACCGGCGAAGAACGGGTACTGACGAAGAACGAGGTGTGACCGAAGTGCGCGATTCCTCCGCTACTCCGATCGCCGTGGTCGGCATGGCCTGCCGACTACCGGGCGGTATCGATTCGACCCACAAGCTGTGGGAAGCACTGCTGCGTGGCGACGACATGGTCACCGAGGTCCCCGGCGACCGCTGGGACGCCGACGAACTCTACGACCGCGAGTCCGGCGTTCCTGGCCGTTCGGTGTCGAAGTGGGGCGCCTTCCTCGACGACGTCACGGGCTTCGACCCCGACTTCTTCGGTATCAACGAACGCGAGGCCATCGCCATGGATCCGCAGCACCGTGTGCTGCTGGAGACCTGCTGGGAGGCCGTTGAACAGGCCGGCCGCACACCGGCGTCGATGTCCGGCACGTCAACCGGTGTTTTCATCGGCATGTCCCACGATGACTACGCCATGGTCACCAGCGACGCTGGCGCCTTCGACCAGGCCTACGCGTTCACCGGCAACCCCTTCAGCATGGCCTCGGGCCGCATCGCACACGCGCTGGGACTGCATGGTCCGGCCCTGACCATTGACACCGCCTGCTCGTCGAGCATGGTCGCGGTGCATCAGGCCTGCCGAAGCCTGCACGACGGCGAAACCGACATGGCCCTCGCCGGTGGCGTGATGCTGATGCTCGATTCGCGCCTGTACGCCTCGGCGTCCGGCCAGGGCATGTTGTCGCCGACCGGGCGCTGCCATTCCTTCGACGTGGAAGCCGACGGCTTCGTCCGCGCCGAAGGTTGTGGTGTCGTCATGCTCAAGCGACTCGATGATGCCCAGCGCGACGGCGACCGGGTGCTCGCGGTGATCCGCGCTACCGCTTCCAACCAAGACGGCCGCACTGAAAACATCCTGACTCCGTCCGGTGACGCCCAGGTCGCGGTGTTCCGTTCGGCCCTGGCTGCGGCCGGCGTCGATGCGGCCACCGTCGGCATGGTCGAGGCACACGGCACCGGAACGCCGGTCGGCGACACCATCGAGTTCACCAGCATGTCCACGGTGTACGGCACCGGCGGTCGGTGCGCGCTGACGAGCGTCAAGAGCAATTTCGGGCACGCTGAGTCCGCGGCCGGCGTGCTGGGCCTGATGAAGGCCGTGCTTGCGGTACACCACGGGATCGTGCCGAAAAACCTGCACTTCAACCAGCTTCCCGAGCATCTGGCTGCGATCGAAACCGGTTTGTTCGTCCCGCAGGAGGCCGCTGACTGGCCGGTCGACGACACCCTCACCCCGCGGCGCGCGGCCGTCTCCTCCTACGGCATGTCGGGCACCAATGTGCACGCGGTGCTGGAACAGGCACCTGCCGCGCTCCACGCCGATGCCGGCCCGGCCGACGCGCCCGCCGCGAAACTGGTTTTCCCGATCACGTCGTCGTCAGTCGAAGGACTTCGTCACACGTCGGCGAGCATGGCCGACTGGGTCGAAGCTGCCGGCGCCGATCTGGAACTGGGTGACCTCGCCTACACGCTGGCGCGCCGCCGTGGCCATCGCCCGGTGCGCAAGGCCGTGATCGCCGACGACCGCGGCGCACTCGTCGATGGCCTGCGGGCGCTCGCCGAGGGCGACGACCCGTTGCAGGCCGCCGTCGGCCAGGACGACCGTGGCCCGGTGTGGGTGTTCTCCGGACAGGGTTCGCAGTGGGCTCAGATGGGCGTTGGACTGCTCGCCGCCGAACCGGTCTTCGCCGCCAAGATCGCCGAACTCGAACCGATGATCGCGGCCGAGTCCGGCTTCTCGATCACCGAGGCGATGGTGGCGCCGGAGACGGTGGTCGGTATCGACCGGATTCAGCCCACCCTCTTCGCGATGCAGGTCGCACTGGCCGCCACCATGGCGTCCTACGGCGTGACGCCCGGCGCGGTCATCGGACACTCGCTGGGCGAGGTCGCCGCAGCCGTCGTCTCCGGCGCTCTGTCCATCGAGGACGGCGTCAAGGTCATCTGCCGACGGTCCCTGCTGTGCGTGAAGATCGCCGGCGGCGGTGCCATGGCTGCGGTCGAACTTCCGGCCCAGCAGGTGCGTGAAGAACTGGAGCAGCAGGGGATCGAGGATGTTGTGGTCGCCGTGGTGGCCTCCCCGACGTCGACCGTGATCGGTGGTGCCACCGAAACCGTGCGTCGCGTCGTCGCCGAGTGGGAGCAGCGCGAGATCATGGCCCGCGAGGTGGCCGTCGACGTCGCATCGCACACCCCACAGGTCGAGCCGATCCTCGAAGAGTTGGCCGGGATGCTCGACGACATCACACCGTTGATCCCGGAGATCCCGTACTACTCCGCGACGTCGTTCGATCCGCGTGAGCAGCCCTACTGCGACGTCGACTACTGGGTGGACAACCTGCGTCACACCGTCCGGTTCTCCGCTGCGGCTCAGGCCGCACTCGAGGACGGCTTCCGCGTCTTCGCCGAACTGTCGCCGCACCCCCTCCTGGTTCGCGCCGTCGATCAGACCGCTGCCGCGCTGGACATCCCGGTGGCGGCGGTTGCCGGGATGCGCCGTGGGCAGGAGACGCCGAACGGCCTGAATGACCTGCTCGGTGATCTGTTCGCCGCCGGCGCCGCGATTGACTTCTCGGTGTTGCTGCCCCAGGGCCAACTTCTCGATGCCCCGCTGCCGGCCTGGAGCCATCGCGCGCTGGTTCTCCAGCGCCAGACCGTCGACCAGGGCCGAGGCGGTCACCTGGTGGCGGCACACCCGCTGCTTGGTTCGCACGTGCGTCTGCTCGAGGAGCCGGAGCGACACGTCTGGGCCGCCGAGGTCGGCACCGTGGCGCTGCCGTGGTTGGTCGATCACCAGATTAACAACGTGCCCGCGATGCCCGGCGCGGCATTCTGCGAGATGGCACTGTCCGCCGCCCACATCGCGCTCGGTGACGCGGCCGAAGTTCGGGACGTTCGCTTCGAGCGAATGATGTTGCTGGAGAACGAGACTGCGGTGAGTTCAGAAGCGTGCGCGCTGCGGCCGGGCACGCTGGAGTTCCTTGTTCAAACCGACCAGGACGGTGAGCGCGACCGCCGGGCGAGTGCGATTCTGCAGGCGGTGGACGGTGATGCCGATTCGGTGCCCGCCGCCTACGACATGGACGCATTGCTCGCCCGCCATCCGCATCGCGCTGATGGTGCCGACGTCCGGCACTGGTTCGACACTCGCGGTGTTCAGTTCGGGCCGGCCTTCACCGCGCTGAACGCGGTCAACGCCGCCGACGGTGGCGGCGACACGGTGCTGGCTGAGATCGGCCTGCCCACCGCGATCCGCGGCCAGCAGAGCGCCTACGGCGTACACCCGGCACTGTTGGACGCCTGCTTCCAGTCCGTTGCTGCCCATCCCGGAGTCCAGAACACCGGCACCGGTGGGTTGTTGCTGCCACTCGGTGTGCGCCGACTGCGCGCTCACGGCCCGGCCAACAAGGCCCGCTACTGTCTGACCCGCATCGTCTCCCTCGACGGATCCGGCGTCGAGGCCGATATCCACCTGATCGATGATCACGGCACGGTCCTGCTCGCGGTCGACGGACTGTCGATGGGCACCGGTTCAGCCGAGGGCGACCGCCTGCTTAACGAGCGGTTGCAGGCGGTGGAGTGGCGCAAGCAGGAACTGCCAGCGCTTCCCGCGCACGTCGCTGCCGGATCCTGGCTGATGATTAGTGCGTCGGACACCACTGACCTGCTGGCGTCCGAGCTCACCTACGCTCTCAAGCTCAGCGATGCGGACGTGACGACAATGTCGTGGCCGCAGCACGCCGATCACGCCGCCAACGGCGATCGGCTCACCTCGTATCTGGCCGAGGGTGCCTTCGGCAACGTCGTGGTGGTCTCCGCGCCGCGCAACGGGTGCCCCAAGGAACAATTGGCGGCCCGGGGCGGCGAGCATGTCGCTCACCTGGTGAAGATCGTGCGGGAGCTGCCTGAGGCCGCCGGCGATCCGCCGCGGCTCTACGTCGTGACTCGCGGTGCGCAGACCGTCATCGCCGGGGAACGGCCCAACCTCGAGCAGGCCGGCCTGCGCGGTCTGCTGCGGGTCATCGGCGCCGAGCACCCGCATCTGCGTCCGACCCAGATCGACGTCGACGAACAGACCGATGGCAAATACGTCGCCCAGCAGCTGCTGCTCGGGTCGGAGGAGGACGAGACCGCCTTCCGGTCGGGCGAGTGGCATACCGCCCACCTGTATCCGAGTCCGCTGCGGCCCGACGAGCGGTACACCACCGTCGTCGACCATGCGCGCGACGGAATGCGTCTGGAGATCCGCACCCCCGGCGATCTGCAGACCCTGGAGCTCACCGCTTTCGAGCGGGTCGCCCCCGGGCCGGGCCAGATCGAGGTGGCCGTCACCGCCTCGAGCCTGAACTTCGCCGACGTTCTCATCGCGATGGGCCGGTACCCGAGTTTCGCCGGCAAGCCGCAACTCGGCATCGACTTCGCCGGTGTGGTCACCGCAGTAGGACCTAACGTGCGAACCCATAAGGTGGGAGACCGGGTCGGCGGCATGTCGCCCAACGGTTGCTGGGGCACCTTCGTCACCTGTGACGTCGATGTGGCGGTCACATTGCCCGCCGGTCTGCGCGACGACCAGGCCGCGGCAGTCTCCACCGCGGCGGCCACCGCCTGGTACGGACTGCAGGATCTGGCTCGGATCAAGGCCGGCGACAAGGTTCTGATCCACTCCGCGACCGGCGGTGTCGGCCAGGCCGCGATCGCCATCGCCCGACTCGCACGCGCTGAGATCTACGCCACTGCAGGCACCCGTGAGCGTCGAGAAATGCTGCGACGCATGGGCATCAACAACGTCTACGACTCGCGCAGCGTGGATTTCGCTGAGCAGATCCTCGAGGACACCGACG
>CAIWCQ010000163.1 GCA_903911165.1 uncultured Actinomycetes bacterium
CGAAGGTGTCCTGCCCAATTCACGCGATGATGGCCGACAACGACGAATTGGGCACTGCGGAACTGATGTCGCCATGGGAGCACCGGACCACTGCGGCATTCGATCTGACCACCTTCGCCGGTGACCACTTCTACATCAATGCGAGTTTGCCGGAGTTGGCGCACTGGGTGGAAGAGCGGATCCGGCCCCCCGCGACGCCGCGCTAAGCTGAGATTAAGCTGAGGGCGTAAGGCGGTACCGGCGATTGTTTGCCGTGCAAGTGTCAATTCCTGCTAACTGCGGCCTGTGCACTCGGTGAGAATTGGGTAAATCAGCAGTTCACGGCTAATCAATACGACTGAACCGACACGCCTGGCCGCGCCGCCAGCTAATCTCTGCAGTGTGCTCTGAGGCCCGCGCACGTTCCGAATGTTGCCGTCGGCAGCGGCACGCATTACACTAAGCTGATAGATTGGGGGAGCAGCGAGGGCTCAGAGTGGAGATCTTGCACGCTTAGATTTTCGGTAAGAGGCCGTTTTTGACACGGCCCGAAATTGCGATCGGCCGCCCCCGGGTAAAGCCCCGGATTCCCCACTCGGCCGCCCGCACCCTAAACGAAGAGGTATGCACGGATGTCGCAGATCGCCCCCATGCCCCAGATCGCCCACATCTCCCCGATCGCGCACATGTCACTGCCCGCCCTGCTGCTGCAGCGCGCCACCGAGACCCCCGATGCCCTGGCATACATCTTCATGGACCCGGAGGTGATCGGCACCGGTGAGCCCGAGACGCTGACCTGGGCTCAGCTCCACCGCAAGTCGTTGGTCCTGGCCGATGAGCTGCGCCGGCACGGCGCGCCCGGCGATCGGGCCGCGATCATGGCCCCGCAGGGTCTGGATTACATCGTGGCCTTCCTCGGCGCGCTCCAGGCCGGTTTCATCGCCGTTCCGCTGTCGGTGCCTCAGTTCGGCGTGCACGACCAGCGGGTCGCCTCAGCGCTGGAGGACAGCCTGCCGGTAGTGCTGCTCACCAACTCGGCGTCGGTCGCCGATGTCAACAAGTACGCGTCCGGCCAGGCGGGCCGACCGGCACCGAGCGTCATCGAGATCGACCTCCTTGACTACGCGGTGAACCGGGAAGTGTCCGCAGTCGACGATTCTCGCCCCGGTGCGGCTTACCTGCAGTACACCTCCGGGTCGACGCGCACGCCGGCCGGCGTGGTTGTCTCACACCGCAACGTGACCGCCAATGTCGAGCAGATCATGCTGGATTACTTCGGCACCACCACCCTGCCGGAGGAGACCACGGTGGTCTCGTGGCTGCCCTTCTTCCACGACCTCGGTCTCATCATGGGCGTCTGTTCTCCACTGGTGACGGGCCGCAAAGCGGTGCTGATGAGCCCGCTGGCATTCCTACTGAAGCCCGCCAGCTGGATTCAGCAGATGGCCAAGCACCCGCATTGCTTCTCCGGCGCGCCCAACTTCGCCTTCGAACTCGCCGCGCGGCGCACATCCGATGCCGACATGGAGGGCCTCGATCTCAGCCGTGTTCACGTCATCCTCAGCGGTGCTGAGCGCGTGCACTCCTCCACGGTCAACCGGTTCGTCGGCCGATTCGCCAAATTCGGCCTCAAGGACCGGGTGATTCAGCCGTCCTATGGCCTGGCGGAGGCGACCCTGTACGTGGCCACGCCGGATGTCAAGGAACCGGTTCGCACCGCTCACTTCGACCTTGAGCAGCTCGCGGCCGGCGTTGCGCTGCGCTGCGAGGCCGGTCAGGACGCCAGCACCGAACTGGTCACCTACGGACCTCCGCGTGCCTACCCGGTCTGCATCGTCGACCCGGCGACCGGAATCGAGAAGTCCGAGGGCGCCATTGGTGAGATCTGGGTGCGCGGCGACAACGTTGCGCTGGGCTATTGGCAGAAGCCGGAACTGACTGACCGCATGTTCCGCGCGCGGATCAACCAACCCTCGGCGGGCACCCCGGCCGGGCCGTGGTTGCGCACCGGTGATCTCGGAGTGCTTTCCGAAGGTGAGCTGTTCATCATGGGACGGCTCAAAGACCTGTTGATCGTCGACGGACGCAACCACTATCCCGACGATATCGAGTCCACCATCCGGGAGATCACCGGTGGTCGCGTGGCCGCGATCGCCGTGGAGGACGACACCAGTGAGAACCTGGTGGCGATCGTCGAGGTCAAGCCCGCAGATGACGATGAGCAGAATTCGCAGCTGAACTCTGTCAGTCGCGCGGTGAAGACCGCGATCTGGAAGGAACACAGCCTTCGCGTCGGTGACCTCGTTATGGTGTCGCCCGGATCGATCCCCATTACGACCAGCGGGAAGATCCGCCGGTCCTCGTGTGCCGATCTGTATCGTGACGGTGAGTTCAACCGGTTAGATATAGCGGTATGACCTCAGAGGCAGACGCCCACGCCGAACTTCGTCTCTGGCTGGTCGACTACCTCATCACGAACCTCTCCTGCGATCCAGCCGATATCGACCCGGATGCCCCATTCAACGAACTGGGTGTGGGATCCCGAGATGCCGTGGTCCTTTCCGGTGAGCTGTCCGAACACCTCGGCCACCCGGTGTCGCCGGTGGACTTCTGGCAGAACCCCACCATCAACGCTCTGGCCACCGCGCTTCTGACGCCCGAGGCGGAGACGGGGGGTGCGGCGCCGGGTGCGACGGATGGCGCGCTGACCGAACCGATCGCCATCATCGGACTGGGCTGCCGACTACCCGGAGACATTCACGGCCCCGAGGAACTGTGGGAGTTTCTGGCCGCGGGTCGATCAGCGGTTTCCACGGTGCCAGACGGGCGTTGGGACGCATTCAATGATGGCTCCCCGAACACTGCGGCGGCTTTAGCGGCAACCACGCAGTGGGGTTCGTTCCTGGGCGACATAGATGCGTTCGACGCGGACTTCTTCGGTATCACGCCCCGGGAAGCTGACCGGATCGATCCGCAGCAACGCCTGCTGCTCGAGGTCACCGTCGAAGCGCTCGAGCATGCCGGCATCCCGGCCGAAACCCTGCAGCGATCGCTGACCGGGGTTTTCGCCGGTTCGTGCGTCAGCGAGTACGGCTACCTCGCTTCGCGTGACCTCAACACGATCGATGCCTGGACCGGCACCGGTGGCGCGTTGAGCATCATCGCCAACCGGCTGTCCTATTTCCTGGACCTACGCGGCCCATCCCTCACGGTCGACACCGCGTGTTCGTCGTCGTTGGTCGCCGTGCACCTGGCATGTCAGAGCCTGCGCACCGGCCAATCGGAACTGGCGATCGCTGCCGGAGTGAACCTGATCCTCTCGCCCGTCGTAACACGCAGTTTCGATGCGGCCGAAGCGATGTCGCCCACTGGCGCCTGCCATACCTTCGACGCCGCCGCCGACGGCTTCGTCCGCGGCGAGGGTTGCGGCGTCGCCGTGCTCAAGCGACTCTCGGATGCACTCCGTGACGGCGACCGGGTGCTGGCGGTAGTTCGCGGCTCCGCGGTCAATCAGGACGGGCGCTCCAACGGTCTGATGGCGCCGAATCCGGCTGCCCAGGCCGCGGTGCTGCGCGCCGCCTGCGCCGATGCCGGCCTGCAGCCATTGGAGGTCGACTATGTCGAGGCGCACGGAACCGGCACGCCGCTCGGCGACCCGATCGAAGCCCGCGCCCTTGGGGCGGTGTACGGCCGGGGACGGCAGCCCGACATGCCACTGCTGGCCGGTGCGGTCAAGACCAACCTCGGCCACCTGGAAGCGGCGGCGGGCATCGTCGGGCTGATCAAGGCAACCCTGGCGGTGCAGCAGGGCACGATCCCGGCGAATCTGCACTTCGAAAAACCCAATGCGCATATTCCGTTCGACGAGCTCCGATTGAAGGTGGTCGACGAGGTGACGACCTGGCCGGAAACCGGACTTCCGCGCCGCGCCGGCGTGTCGTCGTTCGGTTTCGGCGGCACCAACGCCCATATCATTCTGGAACAGGCACCCGAGTTGGCCGCGCCCGAAGAACCGGCTGTCCCGCCGGTCACCACACTGGTGGTCAGCGGCAAGAGCGTTGAGCGATTGGCCGAGATGGCCACCACGTTGGCCGACTGGATGACCGGTTCCGGATCACAGATCCGGTTGGCCGACGTCGCGCACGCGCTCAATCACCACCGGACCCACCACGGAACCTTCGCCACGGTATGCGCGGCCAGCCGGGATGAGGCGGTCGCTGGGTTGCGGGCGCTGGCAGCCGGGCAACCTGCCACCGGTGTGGTCGGTCCGCATGCCGGACCGTGCGGTCCGGGAACGGTGTTCGTCTATTCCGGTCAGGGATCCCAGTGGGCAGGAATGGGCCGCCAACTACTTGCCGATGAACCCGTATTCGCAGCCGCGGTTGCCGAGTTAGATCCGGCGTTCGTAGCAGAGGTCGGGTTTTCGCTGCACGACGTGCTTGCCGGTGGCCAAGAACTGACCGGCATCGACCAGATCCAGCCGGTACTGGTCGGTATCCAGTTGGCGCTGACGGGGCTGTGGCGCTCGTACGGGGTGCAACCCGACGCGGTGATCGGGCATTCGATGGGCGAAATCACCGCGGCGGTCGTAGCCGGGGCGCTGACCCCGGCCGAGGGGCTCCGGGTGATCGCCAAGCGCTCGCAGCTGATGGCTCGCCGCGCCGAGACCGGAGCGATAGCCCTGCTCGAGCTCGACGCGCCCGCCGCTGAGGCATTGATCGCCGAGTTTCCGGAGGTGACGGTGGCGGTGTTTGCCTCCCCGCGGCAGACCGTCGTTGCCGGACCGACCGAAGCCGTCGATGCCGTCGTGGCCCGGGCTGGCGCGCAGAACATCTTCGCCCGCAGGGTTAACGTGGATGTGGCCTCCCACCACGCGATGATGGACCCGATCCTGCCGGAACTGAAAGAAGCGCTGGCTGACCTGGTACCCGGCTTCCCGGTCATCCCGATCATCTCCACCGTCGAAAATTCAGGTGACACACCGGGATTCGACGCGGACCACTGGGTGGCTAACCTTCGCAACCCGGTCCGGTTCAGCGAAGCGATCGCCACCGCCGGTGCCACAAACGCCACGTTCATCGAAATCAGTCCGCACCCGCTGCTCACCAAGGCTATCTCGGACACCCTTGATGACCCGAAAACCGGCAACAAGCACCACCACAGCCTTGGCACGCTGCAGCGTGACATCCACGACACCGTCGCATTCCACGCTTCCCTCAATGCGACGCACACCGTGGGGGCGCCACTCGGTGAGCATCCGCCGGGGCCGCACCCCGCGATCCCGACCACCCCGTGGCGTCACACGCGGCACTGGATCGACATCGCACCGGCCGTGCCGACCGCCGGCTTCGGTGTGGCCGGCAGGTCGCAAGGCAGAAGGCCGGCCACCGAGGCCAGCCCCATCCCGCCGGATTGGCTCTACGAGCCGACCTGGCCGGTGCGCCCGTTGGCGGCTGCTACCGGTGGTGCTGGTTCCTGGCTCGTCATCGGCGACACCGAATTGGGTTCCGAACTTGGTCGGGGAGTGGCGCACGGTACTGATCGGGACACGCTGCGTGCCGCCCTGACCGACGTGGACAACGTGCTATTCGCGCCGGAATCGGCGGGCTCCCTCATCGATGTTGCGTCCGCCTACGACCTCTTCAACGAGGCGAGAGCACTGGTTGAAGTCCTGGTTTCGATGCCGTCGGCTCCGCGGTTGCACATCCTCACGCGCAACGCTCAGCCCGTCGCAGAAGGTGGTCGCGCCAACGCGGTACACGCCGTGCTGTGGGGACTCGGCCGCACGCTTGCACTGGAGTATCCAGAGATCTGGGCCGCCGTCGTCGATGTCGACGATTCAATGCCGGCCGCGTTGACCGCTCGACTGGTGTTGGCAGAGGCGCAGGCAGGTGACGGCGAGGATCAAGTTGTGTACCGGGCGGGCGCTCGGCATGTGCCGCGGTTGGAACACTGTGCCCCGTGGTCGACGCCGACCGATGTGATCGGCCGCGATACCAGTCATCTGGTCATCGGAGCCACCGGGCACATCGGTCCACATCTGATCCAGCAACTCGCCGATATGGGAGCCGGAACGGTCGTTGCGGTCTCACGGAATCCCGGCGACCGCCTCGACGAATTGGCCCGACGGTTGTCATTGACAGGGACGACGCTGATCGCGGTGGCCGCCGACGTGACTGACCACACCGCCATGGCCGCGTTGTTCGACCGGTTTGGTGCTGATCTCCCGGCACTCGAGGGCGTCTATCTTGCGGCCTTCGCCGGTGGACCGGTGGCGTTGTCCGGTATGACCGACGACGACGTCGCCACCATGTTCGGGCCGAAACTGGACGCACTCGGGGTCCTGCACGCTCTGTCGCTGAAGACCGACGTTCGCCAGTTCGTCCTGTTCTCGTCGATCTCGGGTCTGCTCGGGTCGCGCTGGCTTGCCCACTACACCGCGACAAGTGCCTTTCTCGACACCTTTGCCTATGCTCGCCGCAACCTCGGGCTGCCGGCCACCACCGTGAACTGGGGGCTGTGGCAGTCCCTGGCCGATCCGCAATCGGACGCCGGCCAGGTGATCTCCGACTCGGGACTGGTTCCCATGGCCGATGAGGTGGCCATTCGTGCGCTGCCGATGCTGATTGGTTCTGACGCGCCTGTGCGGAGCACCGTGGTGGATGCCGACTGGCCGCTGTTGTCCGCGGCGTATCGCACCCGCGGGGCGCTACGGATAATTGACGACGTGCTTGCCCGTGACGAAGCGTCGCTCTCGGCCCTGCCGGAGAGCGAGTTGGCCGCAGCACTGCGCGAGTGTGCACCTGAACGGCGGCGCGAGCTGCTGGCTGATCAAATCACTACGTTGGCCTCGAACGTGATGGGATTGGCGCCCACGCAGACTCTGGATCCTGCGGTGGGGTTCTTCCAGCTTGGAATGGACTCGCTGATGAGCGTCACGCTCCAACGCGGACTAAGCGCGAGTCTTGGTATCCAGTTGCCCGCTGCGGTGATCTACGAGTACCCGACCATTTCATCACTGACCGATGCACTCTGCGAGCGGATGGGTTACGCAGAAGCTGATGAAGCCGCAGCGACGGCTCGATCCGGTCTCGGTGCACGAGCCCAGCTCCGTGCCCGGGCCCGTGCGCAGTCGGGTAGACGGAAGGGACACCCGAGTTGACCATCGCCAACGATTACCCGGACACAAATGAGCTGCCTCCCAACGCGATAGCTGTCATCGGCATGGCCGGACGATTCCCCGGCGCGGAGTCAGTGACGAAATTCTGGGACAACCTGCGTGCGGGCGAGGAATCCGTTACGACTCTTTCTGAGGAGATGCTGACCGCCGCCGGAGTCAGTACTACGACGCTCGCCAATCCCGCATACGTCCGGCGTGCGGCCATGCTCAATGGGATCGACGAGTTCGACGCCGAGTACTTTGGGATGACCCCCTACACCGCCCGGATGATGGATCCCCAGCAGCGCTTGTTCCTGCAGACCGCCTGGCATGCCCTCGAGGATTCCGGCTACGACCCCGCGACCTACGACGGTTCGATCGGAGTCTTCGCCAGCAGCACCGCCAGCGGCTACCTGATGGACAACTTGATGTCGCACCGGGACACCAAAAAGCTTGTCGGAGAAGGTATCACCGTCGAGATGTTCAACCTCGTCCTGCTCAACGACAAGGACTACCTGGCAACACGAGTGTCCCATGAGCTGAACCTGCGCGGGCCCAGTCTGTCGGTGCAGACGGCGTGCTCGTCGTCACTGGTCGCAGTGCACCTCGCATGCCAGAGCCTGCTGTCCGGGGAATGCGACATGGCGCTAAGCGGTGCTTCCGCAATACGGCTGCCGCACAAGGTCGGATATACCTTTGAGCCGGGTGCGATGGTATCCCCGTCCGGTCACTGCCGACCGTTTGACGTCAAGTCTGACGGCACTATCTTCGGCAGCGGAGTGGCGGCGCTGATCCTCAAGCCGATGCAGGCCGCGCTCGACGATGGTGACCGCATCCACGCCGTCATCCGCGGCTCAGCGGTCAACAACGACGGCGCGATGAAGATGACCTACGCGGCACCTGCGGTGGCCGGCCAGGCGGAAGTCATCGCCGAAGCGCAAGCCGTCGCCGCTGTCGACGCTTCGACCATCGGCTACGTCGAGACGCATGGCACGGGCACGCCGTTGGGCGACCCGATCGAAATCGAAGCCCTGCGACAGGCTTTTGATGCGGGCGAGGGTGAGCGGACCAGTCCGTGCGTGATCGGGTCGGTGAAGTCGAACATCGGTCACCTTGATGCGGCGTCCGGAGTCGTGGGTCTGGTCAAGACCATCCTCTGTCTGAAGAACAAGGCGATCCCTGCGACGGTGCACTACACGGCGCCGAACCCAGAGTTGCATCTGCAAAATACGCCGTTTGTGGTCGCCGACTCGTACTCCGGATGGGAGTCGGACGCACCGCGCCGGGCCGGGGTCAGCTCATTCGGTGTCGGCGGCACCAACGCGCACGTCGTAGTCGAGGAGGCTCCGGCGACGTCCCCGGCTGTCAATACGCCAAGCGGGCCTCAGGTGCTGCTGCTGTCCGCCCGCACCGCCGACTCGCTGCCGGAAGCCAAGGCTGCGCTTGCGGCCGCACTCGACACCGAGGTCGACCTCGAGCTTGCCGACGTGGCGTTCACACTGGCGAACCGACGGCTGCACGAGGTGCGCCTTGCCGCCGTTGTCACAGATCGTGCGGACGCAGTCGCCGTGTTGGCCGCTGCGGAACATGACAACGTAGCTATCGGCAGCTGCCCGCCTGGCATTTCCCCTGGCGCACAGCGGGTCGCCTTCATGTTCCCCGGGCAGGGTTCGCAGCACGTCGGCATGGCCCGCGGCCTCTACGACTCCGAGCCGGTGTTCCGGGAGATCTTCGACCGATGCGCCGCCGGCTTCGCTGAGGAACTGGGCATCGACCTCAAGGTAGAGGTGTTCGAGGGGGCCTCGTTGGAGCCCACCGATCTGGCCCAGCCCGCCCTGTTCTCCGTGGAATATGCTCTGGCGCAACTGATCATCTCCTACGGGGTATCCCCGACGGCACTGGCCGGCCACAGCATCGGCGAACTCGTGGCTGCCACCGTGGCCGGGGTTTTCGATCTGGATTCGGCGATCAAGGCCGTTTCGACGCGGGCACGTCTGATGCATACCGCCCCGGCGGGTGCCATGGTGGCCGTGGCCTCGAGTCCCGACGACATCGCGGCCCACCTGACCGCGGACATCGACCTCGCCGCCGTCAACGAGTTCGGCAGCTGCGTGGTCGCCGGGCCCGACGAGGCGATTCGCGAATTCACCAACCGTTGCGCCGCCGCGGGCATCGTGGCCCGACGCGTCCGGACGTCCCACGGGTTCCATTCGCAGTCAATGGATTCGGTGCTCGCCCCGTTCACGGAGTTCCTGTCCACCCTGACGTTGCATGCGCCGCGAATCCCGATGCTATCCAACGTCACCGGTACCTGGATGACCGACGAAGAGGCGACCGATCCGAATCGCTGGGCCCGGCACATTCGGTCCACTGTGCGGTTCGCCGACGAAGTGGCCACCCTGCTCGGCGATGCCCACCGGGTGCTTGTCGAGGTGGGACCGGGCGGGAGCCTGACTGGATCGGCCCTGCGGATGCCCGGGTGGTCGGACACCCACCGCGCGATTCGCCTGATGCGTCACCCCGTACAGACTCGTGATGACCGGGACGCTTTCCTGCTCGCGCTGGGGCAGCTGTGGTCCGCCGGAGTGGACGTGGATTGGGAGAAGCTGTACGGCGACAACCCGCGTCGTGTCACCCTGCCCGGCTATGCCTTTGCCCGGCAACGCTATTGGATCGACCCGGATACGACCGCCGTGCGCAAACCTGTCGAGTCGGGCCCCGACGCGACCGCCGATGATCAACCGGTAAACGGCCAGGCTGGCGCGCCGGCTGACGCCCGCGCGCAGATGCAAAGCACACTGGGGCGGATCTGGTCGCAATGTCTGGGTGTGGAATCGGTCGCGCCGGGTGACAACTTTTTCGAACTCGGTGGCGATTCGCTGGTTGCGATCGGCGTCGCGATGACCGCGTCGCACGAAGGTGTTGAGCTCACTCCTCAGGATCTCTACGACAACGCAACTCTCGGCGCCCTGGCCGACACCCTGGTCGCCCGCTATGCCGTCGGCGGGTTGTCCAGCCAGGACGCCGGCGACCTCAATCCTCCTGTCCCGCCGAACATCTTGCGGTTCCTCGACAACGGACTGTCGCAGCCCGGGCGCTGGCGGGTGCCGCTGGTGCTGCGCCTGGACTCCCGGGTGAGTGCGCAGGACGCCACCGCCGTCCTGACGGCGATCATCAATCACCACGATGCGTTGCGGATGCGGGTAGTCGACCGAGCGGGGATGTGGGAGCAGCAGATCGCCGATCCTTCGGAGTTCACCGATCTGACCGAGGTGGCCTTGCCCGCAGGAGCCGTACCCGGTGCACCGCAGGAGCGAGAAGCCCTGCACGCCATCGTCTCTGCGGCCGTAGCGCAGGACCTTGGCAGTGCACCACTGACGGCCACCTATGTCGCCGGTGCCGGGGCAGGTCCGTGTTTCCTGGTGCTCACCGTGCACGGCATTGTCGACGACCCCATATCGCGAGAGGTGCTGGTGACCGATCTGCTCACCGCGTTCGGGCAGCGGGCGGCGGGCAGTGACATCGCCCTAGAGCCGGCGACTACGAGCTGGCGGGACTGGTCCCAGCGCTGCGCGGCGCTCGCCGCCCACCCCGCAGTGCTCGACCAGCGAGGCTACTGGATCGACAACGAGGCGACCGCTTCGGTGCGGCTGGCCGACGCGGGGGATTTGATCCCGCCAGGCGCTGGCGATCTGGTCAGAGTGGCCACCGCCCTGACACCTGAGCAGACCTCGCAGGTCGACAATGCCCGCCGCATCCTGCAAGCCTCGACCGAGGAGATCCTGCTGGCAGCACTTGCGCGCAGCCTGGCAGTCACTGTGGGTGACGGCGTGGCTAGCGTCGACCTCGCCGGCACCGGGCGATCCGTGCTGCGGCCGGATGTCGACTTCCGCAGGACGATCGGCTGGTTCTCCACGATCTACCCGATCAAGCTGCCGTGCATAGGCGACCAAGGCGCCAGCGCGACGCAACTCCTCGCGGAGGTGAGCCACGCCCTCAAGGCGGTGCCGCATCATGGGATCGGGTACGGACTGTTGCGGTACCTGCATGCACCGACCGCGGGGCTGCTGGGCGCCGCCGGCGCTGCGCAGATCTACCTCTCCTACCTCGGGATGATCCCCGAATGGCAGGAGAGCGACGCGCTCGTCCAGTTTGACACCGACAGCGAACTCACCGTCCGCGAAACCGTACCGGGCTTGGGCCATCCGCTGGAGTTGCGGACCTACCGGTACGGCGGCGTACTTCATGTGGATTGGTGGTACGACAAACGACGGGTGTCCGGCGACACCATTGATGTTTTGGCGCAACAGCTTCCCGCAACGCTTGCCGCACTGATCGATGAAGCATTTTCCGGGGACGGAGCCGAAGCCGAGGCCGAGGACGAGGCGATGGCCCTGGTGGATCTGTCCGCGGCCGTTTTCGACGATGATGAGTAGCCGTGCGATCTTCGATCAATGGATATGGAGAGGGAAGGTTAACGGGTGTTCGGCTCAACGCAGATCCGCTATCTGTCGCCAAGCGAGGAGTTCTACGCTAAAGCCGAGAACTTCATCGGTCTCACCCTGACTCTGAGCGGTCCGGTGGACGTGGCCGCGATGACGGAGGCATTCGACACACTGCTGCGGGTCCACCCCGCCCATGCCGGTCATCTCGAACGCGGCGCCGACGGCAGGCACCAGATCATGGTCGACGATTATGAGCACGAAGGAATCTGGCTGGAGAAGTTCGGCGACACCCCGGGTGTGCGGCTGCCCGACCAGTCCCAGGCACTCCTCAATGTGAAAATCGGGCTGGGCGACACGCGGTCTACCGTGACCCTCTATACGCATCATGCACTGGGCGATGGTCACCACCAGTTCGCCTTGCTGGAGCAGTTGTTCGGCTGGTATACCAACATCGCAACCGGTACCGCGCTCGGACCGGTCAAGCCCGAGCCGATTCCGGTATCGCTGGAGTCGGTGCTTTCCTCTCGTGGCATCGGCAAGCTCCAACGCTTTGGTCTGGAGCGGTTCCTTCCGGCGATCTTCGCTTACGATCTACCACCGTCTAAACGCAACGCTGGGCGCGTAGGCCCTCAATCGGTTCGCGTGCCTTCTGCGGCGTGTCGACTATCCCGCCAGGAGACCCAGCACCTGGTCGGCATCTGTGCGGCACAACGGATCAGCGTCAACTCTGTCGTAGCTGCTGCGATCCTGATGGCCGAGTGGACCATTCGGGAGACTCCGCACCTTCCAATCCCTTACATCTACCCGGTCGATCTGCGCTTCTTCCTGACTCCGCCGGTCGGCGCCACCGAGGCGACCAACCCGGTGGGAATGGCGATGTATCTGGCCGAGATCCGCTCCAATACCGACCTTCTGGACTTGGCCCGCAACATCGTTGAGGTGTTCCGCGCTGACCTCGCCGACGGCGTGATCCAGCAGTCATTCCTACACTTCAGCGCCGAGTACCAGGGCAACCCGCCCGGCCTGCCCGATGTCGTGATGGCAACTGACGTCGGCGATCTACCGCCCTTGCCGACCCCGCCCGGCCTGGTCGTCGAGCAGTACCAAATGGAAGTGCTTTTCGCCTCGACGTCGGCGGGTGTCGACATGTATTCAACTGGGATGTATGACGGCCAGCTGTTGGTGAGCTACCACAGCCACGGCCCAGAACTCGAGCGCTACGTCGCCGAGATCCACAAACTCCTGGCAGCGGTGCAGGCAAAGGACGACTGGGCGACGGACTAGCGGTCTGGTGAGCGACTACGATTGTTT
This sequence comes from uncultured Actinomycetes bacterium, assembly GCA_903911165.1. GTDB lineage: Bacteria > Actinomycetota > Actinomycetes > Mycobacteriales > Mycobacteriaceae > Mycobacterium. The sequence goes on from CAIWCQ010000163.1 coordinate 12,895, forward strand.
TCCTGGCTGATCGACGCGGAGGTGGCGAATGGTGACCCTGATCACCGGGGCCTCTACCGGGATCGGCGCCGAGTTCGCTCGGCAGTTCGCCGCGCTGGGCCACGACCTAGTCGTGGTCGCCCGCAGTGCGGATCGGCTCGAGGAACTCGCCGCGCGACTGCAGGCGGCACACGGGGTAGGTGTCAGCGTGATTGTGATGGACCTCTCGAAGCCCACCGCGGCGGCGGAACTGTGGCAGCGAACCACTGAATTGGGGCTCGACGTCGACATGCTGGTCAACAATGCCGGCTTCGGAACCCACGGCGACGTCGCCGATGCCGACCCGCAACGCCTAGAGGACGCAATCGAACTCAACTGCCGGATGCTGGTCGGCGCAACCGCCCGCTACCTACCGCAGATGCGGGCCAGGGGCCGGGGAACGATCATCAACGTCGCATCGACCGCGGCGTTCCAACCCTTGCCGCAGATGGCGGTCTACGGTGCGTCGAAGGCTTTCGTGTTGTCCTTCACCGAGGCGCTGTGGGCAGAGGAACGCAAGCACGGCATCCGTATCCTGGCGGTGTGCCCCGGACTTACCGACACCCCGTTCTTCGAACTGGCCGGGGAAGCGGCAGCCAACGCCGTGTCGGGCACCGCGGTACGCGCATTCATCCGGACCCCCCAGCAGGTCGTCGCCCACACCATCCGGGCGCTTTCTGGACACAAACCCAGCTTCGTCGACGGTTTCGTTAATGCAGTGGTCTTTCGTGGACTCAACCGGGTGTTTCCAAGGCGCCTCGTGATCGCCGTGTCGGGGCGGTTGATGGGGAGGTGAGGTCAGGCCTCCGACGAGAGAGCCTCGCTGAGGTGTGCCGCAAGGGTCCGCGCGGTGTTGAAGGTGGCAATCATCTTGGGCGTCAGCCGAATACCGGTTTGGGTTTCGATCTGCGTGCGCAACTCCAGGATGCCCAGCGAGTCCAGACCATGATCGGCGAATGAGCGATCGGGATCGATCGCGCGGCGCAGGATCAGACCGGCTTGGTCGGTGACAACGCGGCGCAACCGGTCGGGCCATTCATCCGGATCCAGACCGGCAAGTTCGGCAAGTACGGCCGGGACATCGGCACCATGGGGGCCGCCCCCGGCGCGGAATGCCTCAGCGAACGGGCTTCGAGCCGCGAGCGCGGTCAACAGCGGCATCCCGGTCAGGGGGAGGTACCCGGTGTAGCTGCGGTGGTGGCGCAGAAGTCCCCGGAATGCGTAGGCGCCGTCCTTGGGGCTGATCATCGTCACGTTCCCGCGCTGCGCCACACCCGCGCCAGCCCCGATATCCGCCCACGCGCCCCAGGCGATCGAGCTGGCCAGCACGCCCTGGCTGCACTGCCAGGACGTGAAGGCGTCCAGCCAACTGTTCGCAGCCGCATAAGCGCCCTGTCCCGGCGACCCCAGCAGAACCGCAGCCGAGGAGAAGCTGCAGAACCAGTCCAGCTCAGCGTCGGCCGTCGCTTCGTGCAGGTACCACGCGCCGTAAACCTTTGGTGCCCAATCCCGTTCGATCAAATCCGACGTGATGTTCTCCAGTACAGCGTCGTCGACAACAGCGGCCGCATGCAGAACTCCGCGCAGCGGAAGCCCAGTCGCGGTAGCGACCCTGACCAGGCGTGCTGCGGTGTCCGGGTCGGCGATGTTTCCACACTCGACTTGGATGTCGGCCCCGCCATCCTTAAGTCGGTCAATCGTCTTCTGCGCCTGTGGATTGGGCTGCGACCGCGAGGTCAGCACAATCCGCCCGCATCCCCCGTTGGCCATTACCGCGGCGAGGAAAAGGCCGAGTCCGCCGACACCTCCGGTGACGATGTATGAGCCATCGCCGCGGAAGACCTTCGCCTGCTCAGGCGGCACCACCGCCGACGTCTCACCGGCTCGCGGCACCGACAGCACGAGCTTTCCGGTGTGTTCGGCGGCGCTGATGGTCCGAACCGCGGTGGCGGCCTCGGCCAACGGATACACCGTGTGTTCGGGTACCGGCAGCACGTTGTCGCCAACCAGTTCGTAGATCTTGCGCAGCAGCACTCCGATCCGTTTCGGGTCGCCGGTGGTCATCAATGCCAGATCTGCGTAGAAGAACGACAGGTTGCGGCGGAACGGGTAGAGGTCGACGCGGGTGTGCCCGTAGACATCGCGCTTGCCGATCTCGACGAAGCGTCCGCCGAAGGCCAGTAACTCAAGTCCGGCGCGCTGGGCGGGACCGATCAACGAGTTGAGCACGATGTCGACGCCGTACCCGTCGGTGTCTCGACGGATCTCGTCGGCGAAATCCGTTGAGCGGGAATCGTAGATGTAACCGATACCCATCTCCCGGAGCAACTGCCGCCGGGCCTGGCTGCCGGCTGTGGCGAAGACTTCCGCTCCGGCTTGACGTGCGATCGCGATCGCCGCCTGACCGACACCTCCGGTGGCCGAGTGAATCAGGACGCGGTCGCCGGCCTGAATCCTGGCCAACTCATGCAGTCCGTACCACGCGGTGCCGTAACCAGTGGAGATCGCGGCAGCCTCCTCCGCGCTCAAGCCGTCGGGCAGTTGCGTGGCTAGTCTCGCATCGCAGGTGACGTAGGTGCCCCAGCATCCGGCGGCGCCGAAGCCAGCGACTTTGTCACCCACCCGGTGTTCGGTGACTCCGGATCCGACCGCGGTGACCACGCCGGCGAAGTCCAGACCGAGTTGCGGTTGCTTTCCGTCAAAGGAGGGGTAGCGGCCGAAAGCGGCCAGCACGTCGGCGAAGTTGATACTGGATGCGCCGACGGCGACCTCAATCTCACCGGCATCCGGCGCCCGCCGTTCGACAGTGGCCAATTCCATGGTCTGCAGATCGCCGGGGATGCGGACTTGCATCCGCATGCCGTCGCGTTCCGGATCAACCACCGCGGTGCGCCGTTCTTCGGCCCGCAGCGGAGTCTGCTGCAGCCTGGCCACGTACCAGGAGCCTTCCCGCCAGGCCGTTTCGTCCTCGTCGGAGTTGGTCAGCAGTTCATCGGTCACCTGCTCCGCGGAAGTGCGGGGATCGATGTCGATCTGAGTGGGTCGCAGTTGCGGATGCTCTGATCCGATCACTCGGAGCAATCCCCGGATTCCACCATCGTCGAGGTTGATGCGGTCATTGGGCGTGCAGGTCTGCGCATTCCGGGTGATGACGTACAGGCGGGGTTGCACACCGTCGGTAGCCGACAGTGTGCGGGCAATGTCAACGACCTGCCCCACCAGGTGTTGTCCCCGGGACAGACATTCCGGACCCTGATCACCGCCCGACGGGGGCGCGAGCACAACCACCCCGGTCAGATTTTCAGCTGCCAGATCGCGGGCGGACAACTCGGTGCCTGCGTCGAAGTGCATGGTTCGGCATTGCCCACCGGCGCTCACCAGAGCCTCGACGAGTTGCGACGGCAGGTCGTCGGTGTCTGCGGTGCTGATCAGCAGCCACACCCCGGCATCGGCACTCGCAGCCGACGGCGCTGGACGCTCCTCCCACTCGACGGTCACCAACCGGTCCGACAGCAGCCGTTCACGTTCAGCACTCTTGGTCTCCCCGGTCCCCATCCGCAGGCCGGTCACTCCCAGGATCACCTCGCCGTCACGATCCAGAACGTCGAGGTTCGCCTCGATCGATGTCGGTTCGGACTTGGTGATCGTGACGTGGCAGTAGCAGGCATCGCGGCTCGCGCCGAAACGTTGCAGTCGCTCCACGCCCAGGGGTAGAAGTAGGCCACCTTCGCGTTGCCCTGAAAGCAGCACATGAGCGCCCACCGATTGGAAGCACGCATCCAGCACGGCGGGATGAATACGAAAGCCGGCCTGCTGAGCCCGGATGGCGGTCGGCACCGCGATCTCGGCCAGCAGCGTGGCGCTCTCAGCGGCGGTGTGCACCCGCGTGAGCCCGGTGAACGAGGATCCGAACTCGATGCCCCGCGAAGATAACAATGCCCGGATCTCATCGCCGGTGACCGGATCGGGATGAAGCGCCAGAATCGCTTCGATGTCCTGGTGAACTGGTTGCGGCTCAACGGTATTTGCGTCCAGTACAGCGGTAGCACGCAGAGTCAGTTCACCGTCGACTGCAGTCGATACCGCGAATGCGGCAGTACCGGGGGCTTCCAGTGCCGCGACGGCGGAGATCTCGGTGTGCTCGTCAAGCAGTAGCAGTTCCTCGAACTCCACGTCCCGTACGTGCGAACCTTCGGGAAAGATCTGCTCAGCCGCGGCCAGCGCCATCTCGCAGTATGCCGCCCCCGGCAGGGCCGCTACGTTTTTGACCCGGTGATCGCCCAGCCAGGGCAGTGCGGCGGTTCCGGTGTCCGACAGCCAGGCGTGCCGTTCGGGCTCCTCGAGTAGTCGCACATGCTCGCCGAGAAGGGGATGAACGAAAACTATTCGGGCGGAGCTTGATCCGGTGGGCCGAACCTGATCGCCGGTGCTGAACCAATGGTGCGTGTGGTGCCACGGGCTGTTCGGAACGCGCGGGTGCGGTTCCGGACGATGCGGGGTCGGAGGTGGTTGGCTGGTGTGCGCGGCATTGAGGCTGGTGTGGAACTCGTGGGCGTCATCGGCGTCGCGCTGCAGCGTTCCCAGGCTGTGGTGGTGTCTGTCGGCGAGCGTGTCCGCGATCGCGTAGGTCAGCAGTGGGTGGGGGCTGATCTCGATGAAGGTCGTGTGGTGCTCAGCAGCGGACGTGACGGCCTGGGTGAATCGCACCGGGTTGCGCAGATTGTCGCACCAGTAGTCGGCGTCGAAGGTCGCCGAATCACCTCGGCCTGCCGTCGTGGTGATGATCGGAATTTGCGGCCTCGACGGTCGTAAACCGGCCAACTGTGAACGCAATTCGGGAAGAATCGGCGCGATGATCGGATGATGTGAAGCCACGTCGACATCGACGATCCGCGCAAGCCGATCTGCTGCTTGGAGGTCAGCGACGACAGCCGCGATCCTGTCCGGCGGTCCGGCGAGAACACTCTGTCGGGGAGATGCGTACACCGCCACCGTGATGTCCGGCTCTCCGGCAACGAGTTCCTCAGCGGCCTCGGGGTCGAGTTCCACGAGAGCCATCGCGCCCTGACCGGCGAGCCCGGACATCAAGCGGGACCGGGTGGCGATCACTTTCAGGCCGTCGGCCACCGACAGCGCTCCGGCTACCACCGCCGCGGTGACCTCACCCATCGAGTGGCCGATCACCGCGTCAGGCTCGACACCGTAGTTCCGCCACAGCGCTGTCAGCGCCAGCTGAATGCCGACCAGCACCGGTTGAATGCGCTCGATGCCGGTGACCGGTTCGCCCGCGGACAACACCTGCTGCAGCGAAAACCCGACCTGGGCAATGAAATCGGGGTCCAACTCGGCAACAGCCGCCGCGAACGCCGGCTCATCGGCGAGCAACCGCCGACCCATGCCGGTCCATTGCGACCCTTGACCCGAGTAGACGAACACCCTCCCCGGCCCGCACGGTCCCTCATGAGGCCCGACCACTCCAGTCGTCGTCTGACCGGCCGCGAGAGCTCGCAGGCCGATTACAGCTTGCCCATGGTCGCGAGCGCATACCGTCGCGAACACCGGATGCAGTACCCGATGGTGATTCACGGTGTGGGCGATATCGGCCAGTGGCACTGGTGCGCCGTCAGCGTCAATCCAGTCGGCCAACCGCGCCGCCCAAGAGGCAACCCGCTCGGGCGTCTTGCCGGTCAGCACCAGCGATGTAACCGCCGTTTCGTCACCCGGGGCCTGTGGAGCATGGACAGCGATCTCCGGACTTTGCTCCAGCACCACATGTGCATTGGCGCCACCGAAGCCGAATGCCGAAACCCCGGCCCGGCGCACATGTTGCCGCGTCGGCCAACCCTGTTCCTCTGCAACGACTTTCAATCGCAGATCATCGAACTGGATATGGGGATTCGGGGTTTCGAAACCGCGGTTCGGCGGGATAGTTCCCCGTTGAACCGCCAGCACAGCTTTGATGAAGCCGGCGATGCCGGCGGCAGCTTCCAGATGACCCAGGTTCGACTTGATTGCGCCGATCAGAAGTGGCGCATCAGTGGCACGTCCCCGTCCCAGGACGGTACCGAGTGCTCGCGCCTCAATCGGGTCGCCCAATAGTGTTCCAGTGCCGTGAGTTTCGACGTAGTCGACTTCCTGTGGCGCTATGCCGGCGCTGGAGTAGGCAGCCCGCAAAACCGCCATCTGGGCGGCTGGATTTGGGGCCATCAAACCGTTCGACCGGCCATCCTGGTTGATCG
>CAIWCQ010000164.1 GCA_903911165.1 uncultured Actinomycetes bacterium
GATCGAGACCTGAGCCAAGCCGAGGTTGACGCCTACGACGCACCCTTTCCTGACGCCAGTTTCAAAGGTGGCGCATGCCAGTTCCCCACGCTGGTTCCCATCACGCCCGAACATGCCTCAGTGAACGAGAACAAGGCTGCGTGGGCAGTGCTCACCACGTTCTCCAAGCCGTTCGTCACCGCGTTCAGCGATAACGACCCGATCACCGGCGGCGGCGACGCGGTGTTCCAGAAGCTCGTTCCCGGCGCTAAAGACCAGTCTCACGTCACCCTGCACGGCGCGCATTTCCTGCAGGAAGACTGCCCCGACGAAATCGCTGCGGTCATTGGGGGCATCGCGGCCCGCACGCCCCACTAGACGCGGGTTGGCATGCCGGGTCTTGGGTATCTGAATACGCCGTGGCCGGCCGAGGACGGCGGACCCGCGCGCCTGCAGGTACCCAACGGGGTGGCCGGGCTCGGGCTGGGGCCCGCAGAGCGTCTGCACGCCACTGCGGTGACGCGCCTTATGTCGACCATGACCGTGCTGGGCGCTCCCGGCGAGGTGTATCTGCTGACCCACTCGGCGATCCGGGCGCGTCTGGGTCTGCCGACGTCATGCCGGGTCTCGCTGATTGATCCGAAAACGCTGGCGCCGCAGAAGAAGTCGCCGCTGCTACGCGGCGGTCCGATGTGGCCCGGCGGCATGGCTCTGCATGTCAATGGTGACATCTATGTCGTCTACGGACGTTGGGCTCATCGTCTCGCGCGGGACTGCAGCGTAAAGGACGCGCTGAAGCTGCCACTGGACCTGCCGTACAACGGCTTCGTCGTGCTCGACAACGGGCTGATCGTGACGAAGAACATCTCGGAGAGCCACCCGGCCCGGCTTTCCATCCTCAGGCCCGATCCCCTGGTGCCCGCCTGCGCGGAAGTCGAGTGCCCGGAGCCGTCCATCGCCCGGCTGAGTGCAGTGGGCAACAGGCTCTATGTGGTTGGTGTGCAAAGCATTTTCCGCTTCGACTGGGATGAGGCTGCCGGGACGCTGGTGCGCGACACGAGTTGGCGCTTCGATTACGCCGCTGGCACGACGCAGACCTACGGCTGGGATGTGGTGCTCGGGTTGGGGCAGGCCTGGTTCATGGACAACGGTCAGCACCGGTATGTGACCTCGATGATCGGCCGGGGAGTGAGCAGAACGGCAAACCGGCTGATCCGCGTCAGCCTGCAGGACAGCAGCGACGCTGAGGCCATTGATATCTGCGGTATGCCGGGAGGCAGTGTGACCAATCCACCGCTGGTGGATGAATCCCGACGCATTGTGGTCGGCTACGACTCGGCGAATCGGGTGGTGCGGGCCTGGTCGTTCGACAGCGACGGCGCGGGGCTCACCGGGCTGTGGCGCAAAGACGGATTCGGGGCCGCAAGCCACATGATCTGCCTGCCGGAGAGCGGGGAGATCATCACCAATGATTTCGGCGTCGGCGGCGAGCATGTGGTCGTGCTCGATATCGAGACGGGCGTTGAAAAGGGGCGGGCCCGTATTGGTGGGATCACTCAGGGCGTTGTCTTCCCCTCGCCCGGCTGGAGCCGGGACATCTACTGGAGCGCCATGAGTCGGTTCGGCCGGGTTGCCGTTGGCGCCGGCTAGCGAACAGCGCCGATCAGCCCACTCCCCCGCCGACGAGCAGTCCCAGCAGATAGGTGATGCCGGCCGCGCCGTAGCCGATCATCAACTGCCGCATGGCCCGTCGCATCGGCGGCGCGCCGGAGAGCAGGCCGACGATCACGCCGGTGCCCAGCAGGGTCACTCCGACCAGACCGGCGGCCACTAGCACCGCCGCTGTCCCTTCAACGCCGAAAAGGAAGGGCAGCACCGGGATCAGGGCACCGACGGCGAAGAACAGGAAGCTCGCGACGGCGGCCTTGAGGCCGGTCCCAATGGTCTCGTGGGAGTCGATGGTCGAAGCGCCCGACTCATCCGAGCCGCCCGCCCCGGGGTCGCGTAGCACCCTGGCGGCGTGTGCGCGGGCCTCCTCCGGGGTCATGCCGCGGGCTCGGTAGACCAGTTCGAGTTCGTTGGCGTCGACGTCGAGTTGGGCCAACGCTCCGCCGACGTGTGGGCTGGGCGTGGACGCTTCCAGCAGTTCGCGTTGCGAGCTGACCGAGACGTATTCGCCGGCGCCCATTGACAGCGCGCCGGCGAGCAGCCCGGCCAGTCCGGTCACCAGCACGGCGTGGCCGGATACCCCACTGGCGCTGACGCCCAGGATCAGTGCCAGGTTGCTCACCAGTCCGTCGTTGGCCCCGAACACCGCGGCCCGGAAACTGCCCGAGAGGCGATCACGACCGCGGCCGGCTAGGGCCCGGATGACCTCTTCGTGGATCTGCTCGTCGGCGACCATCGTCGCGGTGGCGTCGGCGTCGTCGCCGTAACTGGCGCGGGCCTCGAACCGCTGGACCAGCGCCAGGATGAACACCGACCCGAAGTGGCGGGCCAGAAACGCCAGCACGCGGGTGCCCAGGTCCGCACGCCGGGGGGTGCCGACCTGATCACCGAGCAGCGCCAGCCAGTGTTGTTCGTGGCGTTCCTCGGCGGCGGCGATCGAGGAAAGGATCTCGCGTTCCTCGCCGTCGTAGCGTTGTGCCAGATCGCGGTAGACGGCCGCCTCGGCGCGCTCGTTGGCCAGGTGCCGACGCCACCGGCGCAGGTCAGCAGCACTGGGCTGATCAGAGCCACTGGGCTGACTCCCCAGCCGCGCCGTTCCGTCGGTATTCACCCCGTCATTATCGACCTCCCCCACGGTTACGTCCGATTGGTGACAGGATTCCCCTTCAGGGCCGCCAGAGATTCAGGCGGTGAACGAGGAGGACCCATGGCGGACAGTCCGAAGAAGAAGAAGAAGCAGGCGCCGGCCAAGAAGGCACCCGCTGCCAAGACGGCGTCGCCGGCCAAGAAAGCACCCGCCAAGAAGGCCGTGCGCAAGGCGGCAAAGTAAGGCAACACAACCGTTTCTGGCAGCGCGCGCTTAAGGCGATGGCCTGCGCGATGCGATCCGGGTTGGCACCGTTAGACCGCCAACCCGGCCAGAAAAAGTTTGCCGGCCAATCGATCAATCCGCGAACCGTGGGAAGCATCCTCGTATGCTGCTCCCTCCCGCATTGGGTGTTTCCTGCGGCGAGCGGACCCTTTCAACAAAGCCGAAGCGCTCATCCCGTTTCGGTTTTGTGCCATTGAGACATGAAAAAGACCACGCCCCGATCATCCGCACCCCGCAAGGCAGCCAAAGCTCCTTCCGGATCGCTGCCCGCGCGCTCCAGAATCGCCCTCGCGATGGCGGGCGGCGGTCCGCTGGGAGCGATCTACGAGATCGGCGCGCTCACGGCGATTTCGGAGGCACTTGACGGCATCGATCTGAACCAGCTGGACCTGTACGTCGGCGTTTCCGCCGGCGGCATTCTTGGTGCGGGCCTGGCCAACGGCATCACGCCGCGCCAGATGTGCGCCATGTTCATCGAATCGGACGATGACGAAGCGCCCCACGCCGGGCCGCTCGCCACGTTTGATCCGGCCACGCTATTGCAACCGGCCTTCCGGGAATACTGGCACAGCACCAAGCGCCTGCCCCCGCTGATGGCGCGCTCGCTGTGGCAGTTCATCGTCGAAAAGCGCGGCAGCGAGTTCCTGCGTTCTTTCCAGCGTCTCTCACGCGCCATTCCCACCGGTATCTTTTCCAATGAGCGGCTGATCGCGTTTCTCGCCGACATGTTCAGCCAGCCCGGCCGCAGCAACGATTTTCGCCAGTTGCGCGCACGGCTTCTGCTGATCGCCACCGACCTCGATTCGGGCCACGCGGTGCAATTCGGCAGCCCCGGCTACGACCATGTGCCGATTTCGCTCGCGGCCGGCGCCAGCTCGGCGCTGCCCGGATTGTTTCCGCCAGTCGACATTGAAGGGCGCCACTACGTGGATGGGGCGCTCAAGCGCACGCTGCATACCTCGGTGGCCCTCAAGGCCGGTGCCGACCTCGTGTTGTGCCTGAACCCGATTGTTCCCTACGATGATTCAGCCGACCAAGGCAGCGCGCGCTCCAAGGGAGCACCAAGCCGACACCTGAGCGAGGGCGGCTTGCCTGTCGTACTCGCCCAGACCATCCGTGCCGTGATCCATTCGCGCATGGAGATCGGCATGCGCCAGTATGCGGACGATTTTCCCAACGCGGATGTGGTGCTGTTCGAACCCCA
>CAIWCQ010000165.1 GCA_903911165.1 uncultured Actinomycetes bacterium
GGTGTTGTAAATGTTCTGGGTGTCGAAGGCGATGGGCGACAGGTTCAGCGTCAGGAACGCGCCGTCCGGGGCGTAAATCGGGATCGCCCCGAGGTCGATGGGGCCCACCGAGGTGATCCCGAGCGCGGGCAGCAGGTTGACCAGCGGGCCCGCGGTTAAAACCTGCTGATCGATGTAGAGCGGCGCCGCACTTGCCGGCGGCGCCGAACCCACGGCCACCGTGGCGGCGGTCGCCATCGCCGCGCCTGCGACGGCGATCTTAGCCGCCGACCTGCGACCCGACTTCAGTCCGCGAGCAACGTTGTTAAGGCTCATGGCCCCCATCCTCCCTGCTGTCTTCAGTACATTCCCCGGAAACATAGCAAACTCCCCAGCAAATGCGAACTGTTTGAGATTTCGCCGCGTTCGGCGGGTGGACGAACGGGTTGATTGCCTCCCGGGCGATGGTGCCGCAGAGTAGCTCAGATGAGCCACACCGCATTGCGCATCTGCCCCCTGTGCGAAGCCACCTGCGGGTTGGTGCTGAGCATCGACGACGGCCGGATCAGTGGCGCCCGGGGTGACCGCGACGACGTGTTCAGCCACGGATTCATCTGCCCCAAGGGGGCGAGTTTCGCCGAACTCGACAACGATCCCGACCGATTGATCCAGCCGATGGTCCGTCGCGACGGCGAACTCCTCGAAACCACCTGGGAGGACGCCTTCGCCGCTGTCGCGGAGGGCCTCGGCCGGGTCATCGCCGACACCGGCGGGTCCTCAGTCGGGGTGTATCTGGGCAACCCGAACGCCCACACCATCGCCGGTGCGCTCTACGGACCGGCAGTGATCCGCGCCCTGGGCACCCGGGCGATCTTTTCGGCCAGCACGCTCGATCAGATGCCCAAGCACATCGCGTGCGGCTATCTCTACGGCAACCCGCTGGCGTTCACCGTTCCCGATCTCGACCGCACGGACTACCTCGTCATCATCGGCGCCAACCCGTTGGTCTCGAACGGAAGTCTCGCCACGGCAGCCGATTTCGGAGGAAGGCTCAAAGCTCTGCGCCGGCGCGGCGGCAGGCTGATCGTGCTGGACCCGAACCGAACCCGCACCGCCGAGATGGCCGACCGCCATCTCGCCGTACGCCCGGGAACCGACGGCGCGCTGCTGTTCGCCATCGTGCACGTGCTCTTCGACGAGGACCTGGTGGACCTGGGCCGGCTGGCCGAACACGTCGTCGGAATCGAACAGGTCCGCGCCGCCGCCGCCGACTTCGGGCCCGAGACGGTGGCCGGGCACTGCGGGGTCTCGGCCCAGGAGATCCGCACCCTGGCCCGCGAGATCGCCACAGCCCGCACCGCGGCGGTCTACGGCCGGATCGGCACCTCGACCGTGGATTTCGGCACCATCACCAGTTGGCTGGTCGACGTCGTCAACATTCTGACCGGCAACCTGGATCGTCCCGGCGGGGTGATGTTCGCCAGTTCGCCCATCGCCGCGGCGCCCCGACCGGCCCGGCCGGGACGCGGCTTCACCACTGGCCGCTGGCACAGCCGGGTCTCCGGCCACCCGGAGGCCCTCTCGGAGTTGCCGACCATCGCGATGCCGGAGGAAATCGAAACCCCCGGCGACGGCCAGATCCGCGCCGTGATCACCATCGCCGGCAACCCGGTGTTGTCCGCGCCCGACGGCCCGCGGCTGTCCGAGGCCCTCGAGACCGTCGACTTCATGCTGTCGGTGGATCCCTATCTCAACGAGACCACCCGGCATGCCGACGTGATCCTGCCGCCGCCCCCGCCGTCGCGCGCGGCTCATCTCGACATCGCGCTCAGCGGCGCGGTGGTGCGCAACAACGCCCGCTACTCCCCGCCGGCGCTGCCACTGGCCGACGGCCGCCCCGACGAGTGCGAGATCCTGGCTCGGGTGGCGCTAATCGCCCTCGGGTTGGGCACCGACGCCGACCCCGCACTCGTCGACGATCAAGTGATCACCGCGACACTGGCCCGCGAAGTCGCCGATCCGCACTCGCCGGTGGCGGACCGTTCGGCCGAGGAGTTGACCGCGATGCTGCCCGACGGTCCCGGTTACGAGCGCCGACTCGACATGATGCTGCGGCTCGGTCCGTTCGGCGACGCGTTCGGCACGAAGCCCGAAGGCCTGAACCTGGCGCGACTCAAGGACAACCCGCACGGCATCGACCTGGGGGCGCTTACGTCAAGGATCCCGGAAATCCTCCGGACGCCTTCCGGCATGGTCGAGTTGGCGCCGGAGACGATTCTCGCCGACGTACCTCGCCTGCTTGCCTCGTTGGATTCCGAGGACGGTTTCCTGCTTATCGGGCGTCGGCACCTGCGCTCCAACAACAGTTGGATGCACAACCTGCCCGCGTTGTCCGGCGGTTCCAACCGTTGCACCCTGCAGATCCACCCCGACGACGCCTCCCGACTGGGTGTGACCGATTTGGCCGTGGTGACCGGGCCGGGCGGCAAACTCGAGGTTCCGGTGGAGATCACCGACGCGATCCGCCCGGGCGTGGTGTCTCTGCCGCACGGCTGGGGCCACTCGGCACCCGGCACCCGGATGTCGGTCGCCGCCGGTCACCCCGGTGTCAATGTCAACAGCCTGTTTGACGATTCACTGATGGACCCGCTGTCGGGTACCGCGGTGCTCAACGGGGTGCCGGTGGAGGTCACCGCGGCGGGCTGAGCACCGCCTCATCGCACCCCCTCCTTGCTGTAGACCACCCGCAGTACGTGTCCGCATTCCGGCCCCATCACCGCTGTGGCGAGCGCGCAGAAGGTAGCCACGAACGCCGGGCCGTGCGCCGGGCCGTCGCCCGCGTCGAGATGGTGCGCCACCTCATGCAGGACCACAAGTTCGCGCATCGCCCAGCCCGCCGCGCCACGCTGCGGCACCGCAATAACACCGGTGCCGCTGAGGTTTTCGTAGTGCGCGGCGGTCGCGGCCCGGCGGGGCCGTACCGCGAGCGTGCCCCGCTGCGGCCACTGTGCTGCCACGGCAGGTAGCGCCATCACCTCGTCGACATATCGCTGCACCGACTCCACGGATCCGAACCTGGCTTCCGGTGGAAGGGTGATCGACTCGCCGAAGAAGTCGATGGCGCGCGAACTGTGTCCGGCGGCGCGATCAAAAAGGGTGCGGACGAACTGCTCGGCCTCATAAACCCGGGACCGCTGAGTGTCGCGGACACTCACCGTGGCAGCCGGGTCCGCGCTCCCGGCAATTCCGGGCTACCGCCCAACCGGGCCGCCCGGCCGGCGCGGTCACCGGCTCGTCGCGCCGCCGAGGAGTAGCCGGCCGTAGCGCTGGTGGCCCGCCAGGTACCGCGCGCCTTGGACTCGGTGCGGTAGTGGTCCCGCAACTCGACTTCCTTGTTACGCAACGCGAGTGCGGTGCCCGGCGCAACTGTCCGGGACTCGGTCACCTCCCGTTTCGCCTCATCGCGAGCCTCGGCGAGCCGCCGGCCGATCCGGGTGCCGAAGGCGAGTTGGAAGTTGAGCCGTGCGGTGATGGTCGGGGTGGGCCGGTGCGCGCCGGTGGCCAGATAGGCGTCGCAGGACCGCACCATCTGAACGACAAGGCTGGCATACAGCGCATGGCTGGCGTCGATGTCCTCGGCGAACCCGTAGGCGTAGACGAACGTCGAGTTCGACGCGACATCGCACCGGACGTCGTTGGCGGCGGCGATCGCGGCGAACAGTTGCACATAGGTGCGCAACCCGCGACTGCCCGGCTCGCCGATGGTGATCGTGCGCTGGGTCGGAGTCTGGGCACCGGTTCGGGTGGCCGCGTGCGCGCGCGCGACCGCAAGGTCGATCGACGTCATCGTGGCCAGCCGCTGTGCCGCGGCCATGAAGGCTTCGGCCTCGTGGGCGTTATCGGTGCCTTCGGCTTGGCGCAGCAGTGCGGCGATCCGGGCGAGCATCCTGTCATCGGTCATGGCGCCACGCTA
>CAIWCQ010000166.1 GCA_903911165.1 uncultured Actinomycetes bacterium
TCGCCGGCGTGGGCGCCGCCGGCATCACGGTAAGTGCGGCGACCTCCGCGTTCGGAATCGACGATCCACCGGACTGGCTGAAGGTGTTGATTGCCGCGGTGTTCATCTTCATCACGACGTGGCTGGTTGCCCGGGGCGCGGAGGAATCCTCCCGCACCACGATCATCCTGACCGTCATCCAGTATGGCGGGCTGTTGTTGTTCGCCGCGATACTGGCGATCAACATCTTTCGCAGGGAACGCAATGCGACGGCGCAGCCATTCTCGTGGGAGTGGTTCAACCCGTTCGCCATTACTTCTTTCAGCGCACTGCTCGGCGGCTTTCTGGTGGCGGTCTTCATCTTCTGGGGCTTCGACGCTGCACTGTCGATGTCGGAGGAGACCGAAGGTACTGCCGAGCAGTCCGGCCGCACCGGTGTGACCGCGATCTTGATCACTGTCATCACCTATGTGGTGTTCAGTGTTGCTGCGCTCGCCTACGCCGGCATCGACGATAGCAGTGAGGGAAGCCTGACGAATGCCGCCAACATCGATGACATCTTCTCCGGTTTGGCGCGCGACGCCATCGGTCCAAGCGGGGCACTGATCGCCGCGGTGATCGTAGGTCTGTCGGCATTCTCGGCAACCCTGTCCACGGTGATGTCGACGGTGCGCGGGGTGTTGTCGATGGCCACCTACAAGGCGCTGCCGGGGCGCTTCGCCTCCGTCGACGATGTCCGGCAGACCCCGACGTTCGCGACGTGGTTCATCGGTCTGACGACACTCGCCATTTATGGCGGCCTCGTGTTGGTGAGCGACAGCATCGTCGAGGACTGCGTCTACAGCGTCGGTATCGCCATCATGACCTACTACTCGGTGGTGGCCGTGTCATCGGTGCTGTACTTCTGGGACACCGCATTCGGCCACTGGCGCACGGCGTTGGAGCAGGTGATCCTGCCGGGTATCGGCGCCTTGGTGCTCATCCCGGTCGGTCTCTTCGAGGCCTACCAGATGATGAGCCCGGAATACGGTTCGGGCGGTTCGCTGGCCGGAATCGGCACCGTGTTCGTCATCGGTGTGCTCAGCCTGATCGGCGGCGTCATTCTGATGATCATCTGGAATCTGAAGTCGCCGGCCTTCTTTCGCGGTGAGACGCTGGCGCGCGAGCGCACCCATCGGACCGGGAAAGTCTGAGCGCGCCTACAGAAAGCGAACCACCGCGGTCGTGATGTCGTAGTAGGCGCCCACGATCGCGAAATCGTTGGACTGCTCGGCTTCTCTGAGCATTGCGCTGTCCTTGCGGATTCGGTCCTTGACCGCGCGTACGTTTCGCGTGATGGCATCTTCAAGACTGGTGGCGCCGGCGATGGCGGGCTTGATGGTGTCGACGATCGACTGGATGTTGCCGCCCGGTTCCGCATTCGTGTACGCGGCATTGACCGCTCCGCAGTCCGAGTGGCCAAGGACCACCAACACTTTGGACTTCAGTACCGCCTGGCCGTACTCGAGGCTCCCCAGATTGGTGGGTGAGACTGCGATGTTACCGGCCTCGCGCACGACGAAGATGTCGCCGACAAATTGGTCGAAGATGATTTCCGGCGCAAGCCGACTGTCGGCGCAGCCGAGAACGCTGGCGAAAGGTTCCTGTTTCTGATCTATTCCGGAAGTCCAGAGGAGTTCGATATCGGCGGTGTTGCGGACCTGCGGTGCGTTCGTGGCGAATCGTGCGTTGCCGTCGACCAGTGCCTGGATGGCGTCGTCGGGGCTCGCAGGTCTGGGCGGCGGGCCCACGCTGTCGATGACCTCTTTGGAGGTCCTGATCGTGCTGCAGGCCGAGAGGGTTAACGCCGCCACCGGCAGAGCGCCAAGAAATAGTCGTCGTGTTGTCATAGGTCTACCTTCGCGTCAGGGCTTCATCTCATAGGCGTTGCTGTAGGACAGCACCTCAGCCACGAACATCTGCTCTGCCTCGGTGTCGATGCGGGGCTTGCGAACAATCGCCAATCCCGCCGCACTCTGCGCCGCGGTTGCCGATGCCTGGCCGTGCAACTGAACTGCCTGATCGGCCATATCCCGGACAAACACCGCGAAGATGCGATCGAGGTGCGCCTCGGTGAGGTCGGAGAGATCGCTGACCGATCCCGGACGGGTCTCGCCATGGTCGAACGCCAGTGCAGCGGACTCGAGAATCAGCTCGGCATAGACGATCTGCGCGAAAAGCTGACCGAGCACCTGCAGATAGTCGAGATCTTTCTGCTGAGCGTCCGTCGGCGGGGCCGTCAGGACCAACTGGGTGAACGCGTCGATTTGCTCACGGAAGATCGCCACGTTGGCAAGATGTGCGAACCGCTCGAAGGTGGGACGCCAGTCGGCGAATCCGATCGAACCCAGGCCCTTGGCCGGACCCTGATGAAACAGATACCCGTCGTCGGTATCATCCTGACGCACCGGGATATCCGGATACTGTTGTGCCGCACCGTGTGCCGCCCCCAGATAGCGCGGCATAAATTTCAGCACGAGCGCGATATTGACGTGCACCGTGCCCTCAAGTTTGGGCAGCGCCCGGATGTCGGCGGTCGCCCGGCTGAAA
>CAIWCQ010000167.1 GCA_903911165.1 uncultured Actinomycetes bacterium
CGGAATCACCTGGGCGGAAGGCAGTTACGTGCGCCGGCCGCTGTCGGTGCAGGTGCGGCTAGGCAACTGACATACGCGGTGGCGACTAGCGGGATCACGACGAGCCGGGGTCGCCGCAGAACGGATTCTCTGCCCGGCGAATAACTCGCCGGCGGCATCCCCGCGCCGCCGGGGATTCCCGGGCCACTCGGACGACGATGCGGACGATCAGCGAGCCAGCCAATGCGGCGCCGCGGCTAGTCTGACCCCATGTCGAAAGACAGGGTGAATCTCCACACCGAAATCTGGTCGTGGATGTTGGACGAGATACCCGAGGGCCTGGTCCTGTCCGTGGTGTGCGGAACGGTGGGCCTGTACGAACGGTCTCTCCTCCTGAAGCCCAGCGAGATCGAAACATGGCGAAACGGTGGTCCGGCGGCCCTCGAGCCCCTAGTGGAGGCGATCCGCAACGATGTCACAGGGGCGCAGTTCGGCGGCCGCTATCGGCCCGACCTCGCCGACGCCGGTACCGACGATGGATGACCCAGGGTTCGACGCACTGCTGACCCGGGTCGCAGGGGCCTCGAAGCGGCTTCGGATCGCGATGGGAATTACGGCGGTGTTGTGTGTTCTCATCGCAGTGGGCGTCGCCATGGATCACTCGATATGGCAGGGCGGGTGGGGATGGCGCCTTGGCGGCATCATCGGTGTGGCCTTCTTCATGGTGGTCGCGGGGCTGACGGTCTACGGGGCCTTCTGGCGGCAACGCCGGCATATCGCGCGACTGCGCCACATCCTGCGCGAGCATCCGCAGCGAGTCCGATCCATCCGCCTGCTAGTCGCCGAGGCGATCCCCTACGCGTCCTGGAAACTCGATGACGGATCAGCCCGCACCGGATTGCACGTATTCGTCACCGACGACGCGGACAGCACCTGGGTGCTACCGGTGTCGAGATCCGAGGCCGCCGATGTCATCGCCGGCCTCGCGGCGCGCTGCCCGTTGGCCAGCGTCGAAACCTGATCTGCCGCGCAGTCAGTTCCGCACCCGGGTGAAACGGTGCAACACCCACGCCACCGGGATGCTCAATACGAGCGTGACAATGAACAGCACCGGCATCGAGCCGGTGTAGACCCGCCAATGCAGGACCTCGACCATCGCCAACTCCATGACGATCAGATGCACAAGGAAGATCTCGTAGGAGATCTCGCCGAGCCACACCATCGGCCGGCTAGCCAGTAGCCGGGTGTAGCAGCCACGGTCCCCCAGCGCCAGTGGAGCAACGACCAGGGTCGCTATGACCGCGTAGAACGCGATCTTCACCACCGCCTGAGCCAGCCCGGTCGGTGAGGTGGTCGGTTCACCGGCGATCGGCGTGGCGGCGATGAAGTAACACACCGTTGCCAACGGAACCGCAATGAACCAGTAACTCCGGACGCCCATCGCCGCCAGCACCGTGAGCATCATCCCGCCGATGAACCACGCCAGATATCCCGGCAGCCACAGCGGTGCGCCGTCGGGCAGGACGTCCGTCTCGTGCACCACCACCATCCACGCCGGACTGATCAGCGCCAGGCCGGCCAGGCCGACCAGCAACAGGCCCGGCCGCCACCGCCGGCGGCACAGCAGGACCAACAGCAGATACGCCAGGCCGGGCAACACCAGATAGAACGCCACTTCGACCGCCAGACTCCACATCTGGGTCAGGCCCTGATGAAGGTGGGAGTACAGGTAGGAGTCGGTGTAGATCTGCGTCAGCGTGAGATTGCGCAGCAGCCCGTTGAAAGAATGCCCGGGATTGGGGCCGGCGTCGCGGAAGTGATAGATCAGGTAGGCGGCCAGCACCGTCACCGCGTAGGCGGGCATGATCCGCCGGACGCGGTGGCGGGCGTAACGCGACAGCGACGGCGCCGCCGTACCCGCAGCCGCCGCCCGGACCCAGGGGCCGAACAACAGGAAACCCGACAACACGAAAAAGATCGGTACACCGATCTCCATCCGCGAGTAGACGACGCCGAGGTATCCGTGGGTGTACTTGCCGGTGGTGTAGGCCGCATGGGTGGTGAGCACCAGGATCGCCGCGAGAGCGCGAACGCCGGTCAGTGCCGGAACCCGGTCAAGACCGTTGACTGCCTCGAGGCCGCCCCGGTCGACCGTGCCGGTGGCCGTCATGGCACGCGGCGCCGCGGCTTCCCGCCCGGCGGCCGGCTGCCATGGTCCGGTTTGAGGTCGATCAGAACCCCGGAGATGCGGGTCTTCTCCAAGGCTTTGAGTGTCGATTTGGACAATTTCGCCGGCAGTTCGACTAGGGAGAAATCACTCTTGATGGTGATGTGCCCAAAATCGCTCCGGTTCAGATTGCCCTCATTGGCGATCGCACCCACGATCGAGCCGGGGCCGACCTTGTGCCTCTTGCCCACCGCGATCCGGTAGGTGGCCAAGTCGTCTCGGGTCCGCCGCGGCGTGCGCTCACGATCGGGTCGGTCATCGCGGCGAGGCCTTTCCGACATTGGTGGGGGTTCGGTCATCAGGAACTCCGCACCGTCCCGGGACTGCAGAGCCAGCGCGGCGGCGATGTCGCCCATTGGCACGTCGTTATCGCGCTCGTAGTCCTCGATCAGACGGCGGAACATTTCGAAGCCCGGTGCCCGCAGCGCTTCGGTGATCGAGTCGCGGAACTTGGTCACGCGCTGGGCGTTGACGTCCTCGACACTTGGCAGCTGGATCTCGATGACCTTCTGCCGGGTCACCTTTTCGATCGACGTGAGCAGATGCCGTTCCCGGGGCGAGACGAACAGCAGTGCGTTTCCGGACCGTCCGGCGCGACCGGTGCGGCCGATGCGGTGGACGTAGGACTCCGGGTCGTGCGGGATGTCGTAGTTGAGCACATGCGAGATGCGTTCCACATCAAGACCTCTGGCGGCGACGTCGGTGGCCACCAGGATGTCAACACCACCGTCCTTAAGCGCGGCGATCGTGCGTTCGCGTTGAACCTGGGCGATGTCGCCGTTGATGGCAGCTGCGGAAAACCCACGGGCACGGAGCTTTTCGGCCACTTCCTCGGTGGCCTGCTTGGTCCGCACGAACACGATCATTGCCTCGAATTGCTCGACCTCCAGCACCCGGGTCAATGCGTCCATCTTGCGTGGCCCGGCGACCTGGATGTAGCGCTGAGTGATGTTCTCCGCGGTGGCAGTTTTGGACTTGACCCTGACTTCCACGGCATCGTGGAGGTACTTTGCGGTGATCTTGCGGATCGCCGGAGGCATGGTTGCCGAGAACAATGCGACCTGCTTGTACTCCGGGGTGTCGGCGAGGATCCGTTCCACGTCCTCGGCGAAACCCATCTGCAGCATCTCGTCGGCCTCGTCGAGCACCAGATAGTCCAGATGCGACAGATCCAGCGTGCCGCGCTCGAGGTGATCGATGACACGGCCCGGCGTGCCGACGACGATATGCGCGCCGCGTCGCAGCCCGGCCAACTGAACGGTGTAGGACTGGCCGCCGTAGATCGGCAGTACGGTGACCTTCGGCAGGTGTGTCCCATAGCGACTGAAAGCCTCGGCCACCTGCAGAGCCAGCTCGCGAGTCGGCGCCAGCACCAACCCCTGGGTGTTCTTGCTGGAAGTGTCGATTCGCGACAGGATCGGGATGGCGAAGGCCGCAGTCTTCCCGGTGCCGGTCTGGGCCAGGCCGACCACGTCGGAACCGGCCAGCAGGGCCGGGATGGTGGCCGCCTGGATCGGTGAGGGGGTTTCGTAGCCGACATCGGCCACCGCCTGCAACACCGCCGGGTGGATCTTCAGGTCGGCAAACGTGCGCACGGGCTCACCAGCGGGGCCATCAGCGTCTTCGGGGGTTGTCATTGCGACTCGGAGTCTAGTGCCATCAATGCACGTCACGTTCGCTCGTGCGCGTCGCACCCCGGTCGCCGGTGGGTCAGCCGGTACCGTTTTGCGATGTGTGGAATCGCCTGACGGCCCCGGCGATCGCCGGTGCAGTCGTCGCCGCGCTTACCGGTTGCGGTTCCGGGGACTCGACAGTCTCCAAGACTCCGATGGCCTCCACGACGACGTCCTCGGCGAGCACCGCTGCGGAAAGCCCTTCTAGTCAGGCCGCGGAGTCACCGACTCCAGCACCGCCGGATCCATGCGCGGTGAACCTTTCCGCACCCTCAATAGCCCGCGCGGTATCGGAGTTGCCCCGCGACCCGCGCAGCGGCCAGGGTTGGAGCCCCGAACCCATCGCCGGCAACTACAACGAATGCGCGCAACTGTCCGCGGTGATCGTCCGGGCCAACACCAATGCCGGGAACGCCAACACCCGCGCGGTGCTGTTTCACCTCGGGAAGTTCATCCCCACCGGCGTGCCCGACACCTACGGATTCAACGGCATCGACAGCACCCAGAGCACCGGCGACACCGTGGCGCTGAGCTTCCCCGGCGGCCTGGGACTCAGCAGTGTCATCAAGTTCCGGTGGAACGGTGCCGGAGTCGAGCTGATCGGAAACACCCGCTAAGGGATTCGCCCGCGCCGAGCCAGGAATAGAGTCACGGCCGTGGGTACCGCGCTGACCGGTCGGCTTGCGGCCGTCGTCGGCGCCGCTCATGTCAGCACCGATCCTGACGTGCTGGCCGGCCGCAGCATCGACTGGACCGGCCGCTACCGGGGCAGGGCCAGTGCCCTGGTCCGACCGGGCAGCACCGATGAGGTCGCCGCGGTGCTGCGGAGTTGTCGCGACGCCGGCGTCCGCGTCACCGTTCAGGGTGGGCGCACCTCCCTGGTGGCCGGCACGGTTCCCGAGCACGACGACGTCCTGCTA
>CAIWCQ010000168.1 GCA_903911165.1 uncultured Actinomycetes bacterium
CGGTCCGGGCCACACCATGCGGGCGGCGTCGCTGCACCCCGGCGTCGATCCTGACGAGGTCGCCACCAACACCTCTTTTGAAGTACACGATCTCGACACGGCGGTACGTACTCGGTTGGCGACCGTCGATGAGCTCGCACTGATTCGTCAGCGAATCGATCCGAAAGCGCTCCGCGATAAAGAAGTAACATTGCCCCAAGAAAATCGAGGTAAATCATGAGGATCCAGACCGCACTCACCCGCCTCGTCGGCGTCGAGCACCCGGTCGTCCAGACCGGCATGGGCTGGGTGGCGGGCGCGAGCCTGGTGTCGGCCACCGCCAATGCCGGTGGACTGGGCATCCTTGCCGCCGCGACGATGACGATCGACGAGTTGGCGACTGCCATCACCAAGGTGAAGTCGGCCACCGACCGGCCTTTCGGCGTCAACATCCGCGCCGACGCCGCCGACGCCGGCGACCGGGTCGAGTTGATGATTCGCGAAGGCGTGAAGGTCGCTTCGTTCGCCCTGGCGCCCAAGCAGGAGCTCATCAACCGGCTCAAGGAAGCCGGCTCGGTGGTGATCCCCTCGGTGGGCGCTGCCAAACACGCCCGCAAGGTTGCGGCGTGGGGCGCCGATGCCGTGATCGTCCAGGGCGGCGAGGGCGGTGGGCATACCGGCCCGGTTCCCACCACGCTGCTGCTCCCCTCGGTTCTCGATGCGCTCGACGGCACCGAGATCCCCGTGGTGGCCGCCGGCGGATTCTTCGACGGCCGCGGCCTGGCCGCCGCTTTGTCCTACGGCGCTGCCGGCGTCGCGATGGGAACCCGCTTTCTGCTCACATCCGATTCCACCGTCCCGGAAGCCGTCAAACAGCGTTATCTGCAGGCCGACCTGACCGGGACCGTGGTCTCGACTCGAGTTGACGGGATCCCGCACCGCGTGCTGCGCACCGGCCTCGTGGAGAAGCTCGAAAGTGGTTCCCGAGCCAGAGGATTCACCGCGGCAGTGATCAACGCCGGCCGCTTCAAGAAGATGTCGAAGATGTCGTGGTCATCAATGATTCGCGACGGCCTGACCATGCGGAAGGGTAAGGACCTCACCTGGTCGCAAGTCGTGATGGCGGCGAACACCCCGATGCTGCTCAAGGCCGGACTGGTCGACGGCAGCACCGGCGCAGGTGTGCTGGCCTCAGGCCAGGTGACCGGGATCATTGAGGACCTGCCGTCGTGCGCGCAACTCATCGACAGCATCGTCAGCGAGGCCATCAAGCATCTTCAGGCGGCAGCCGACCTGATCGACTGAGTCGTCCCCCGGCCGGCGGTCTTGCGGCCGGGGCGCTGCTGGGCCTTCTCTACAGACCCGGGTCTCGCGATGGACGACGCTGATGCGGGCGATGGCGGTGTCGCCTGCGTAGAACGCTGACGCGCCGATCTAGCGGTGGCCTGCCGAACCGTAGTGGGCGTGGAGTTAGCACTGGGACCAGTGTTCACCGCCGTCACAGGCTGCGGGGCCGCACCGGTAGCAGCAGTGGCGTCGCGGATTCCCTGGCCGATCGCATCGATGAGATCGACGGTGACGGTGATCGGGTTCAACCGGGGAATCAGCCGGAATGGCGCAGGTTGGCCGTAAGGCATCGACCGGTCGTACCCAGTCTCAATAAGGACTCGCAAAGCCGGCTGAATAAGAGCGATCAACGGGGTGGTCAGAAATTCGGTGCGGGTGAAAGCTCCGAACTCACGAAGTGGTTGCAGCAGCGGGAGATTGGCCGTCGGGATGAGCACGTAGGTGGTATCACTGCCCGGGAGGCGTTGCTGATTCGCCGGGTCGGCGATCGCCGCCGCGAGTTCGGCGGGGCTCAGCCCGTTCGGGAGTGCATCGGGGTTGCGACCGTCCGGCGCCAGGTAACTGCCGTGGGTGTACCAGAAGCCGGCCGTGGCGTTGAGGACGGCGAGCAGATTGACCGGGTAGAGCGGGAAGTCCGCGACACCGTCATACTGGAAAGCGATATCGACAGTGGACATTTCGGTGTCGGTCGGAGTTGGTTGGCCGAATGTCGCGTCGAGGATCGGAACAGTGCCGAACATCGCAAGCCTCTCGAACAGCCCGCCGTTGGGCCGGTTGGGGTTGCCGATCAGGACAAAGTTGATGTTGGCCTGATCCTGCGCAGGCAGCTTGCTCAGCAGTGACTTCACATTGCCGGCCACCGTCGCACCCTGCGAATAGCCGAAGATCACCACCGGACTGTCCGCGCTCGGATTGTTATCCCCCACCAGATCGCTGGTCAGTTGGGCGACGCCACTGGCCACCGATTCATCGAGCTTGGCTCCGCCCAATCCGCCCCAGCCCTCCCAGGGAAACGGCCAGAACTGGGCGATGTAGGGCACCGGCACTGGCGTGCACACGCTGGCGCACGAGGTGGTGGTCGGGCTGATGTAGTAGTCGACGGCGTTTTCCATGTAGCCGGGTACGTTCGCGGGGTTGGGCACGGCAGTCCCGGGCACGATCAGCGCCGTCGCGGTGAGCGTGATCGCCGCGGTGACACCGCCGCTGACCGCCGTGACGACAGCGCAGAGCGCGGCCGCAAGCGCAACCACCATGGCTCTTGCTACGGATCGGATGAGAATTCCCATGGGACGAATCCTGGCACGCGCTTGCCGGTATGGGAACTGACGTCGCTAGAGACGCTCGATGATGGTCACGTTCGCCGTACCGCCGCCTTCGCACATGGTCTGCAGGCCGTAGCGGCCGCCGGTGCGTTCGAGTTCGCACAGCATGGTCGCGAAAAGCTTGGCACCGGTCGCGCCCAGCGGATGACCGAGTGCGATAGCGCCGCCGTTGGGGTTGACCTTCGCCGGGTCGGCCTTGGTCTCCTTGATCCAGGC
>CAIWCQ010000169.1 GCA_903911165.1 uncultured Actinomycetes bacterium
CTGGCCATGCGCCAACATGTGCTCGGCCCGTACCCGTTCGACCCGAACCTACTTGCGCAGGGCATTCCACCCGACGATCGGGTGACGTTCCAGGAGAACATCTTCGGGCCGTTGGAGGGTACGCCGACGCCGCCGCCTGCCGACGCCGTCCCCCCGCTTCCGCCAGGCGCCGTCCCGCCGATGCAGGCCGACGCCGTCCCGCCGCTTCCGGCCGACTCCGTTGCGCCGTTACCCGAGGGCACGGCGGGTCCCGCGGTCGCGCCGAGTGCCTTCGCCCCCGCCAACACGCCGTCGGTCGCGATCGCCACCTATGACCCGAAGACCGGGCAGTTCGCCACACCCGACGGTGGCGTCTACCGGCAGACCGACCTAGTCCCGCAGTCTGGCGAGCAATCCTGGGAAGATCTGCTGCCTACCGCCTGAACCGGCTCAGCTCAGCTTGATCAGCTTGAACGGCATGGTGATGTAGAGCGGCAGACTGCGACCGCACGCACCGCTGGGACCGGTCGTGATGTCCTCCCCGACCAGGGTATTCGACGTCGGATCAGCCGACGCGCCGTCGGGCGTTGCCCTGATGAAGCGGAAGACCTGTAGGCCGGAAGCGAACGTGCCGTCCGGGCAGGGAATCCAGTTCGGCACCACATGTTTGACGTACCAGGTGCCGCCGGTCTGGTAGATGGGTGCGGTCCACCCCTGATCGCTGGTCACGGTCCCGGTGCACTCGGAGGGGTAGCTGCACTGCGTGGAGATGGTCCAGAGGGCTCGAACACTCACCTCATTGCGGAACACATCGTTGGTGCGGGCCCACTCGCCGTTCGATGTTGCGGTGAAGGAGCCGTTGAGCGAACCCCGATCTGATGCCTGCGCCTGCGGCGCCAGCGATACGGCGGCGATCATTGCGGCCGCAGCCAGGGCGGCGGTCGTGATTCCACGCATCAGCGAACTCCTCGTCGCAGTCGAAAGGGCTTGATCATTATCGCTGCTGCGCCATGTCCAGCGCCGCGATATGGCTGAACAGCATCGAGGCGCCGATCGGGTTGCCGCCGCCCGGATAGGTAGTTCCACTGACCGCGGCCATCGTGTTGCCCGCCGCGTACAGCCCTGGGATCACCACGCCGGCCTCGTCGAGGACCCGGGCCCTGGTGTCGGTGCGCAGGCCACCCTTGGTGCCGAGGTCGGAGAGTCCGAAGGCCGCCGCGTGATACGGGGCGGTGTCGATCGGCACCAGCGGCCTGCCTCGCGAGAAGGCCCGGTCGTACGCCTCCTCGCCGCGCCCGAAATCGGTGTCCACCCCAGCAGCGACCATCCGGTTGTGCCGGGCCACGGTGTGTGTCAGGGCGTCGCCGGGCACGCCGATCATCTCGGCCAGTTCGGCGATCGAGTCGGCGGTGTGCCACAGCCCGGCAGCGCGGTAGAGCTCGGTGCCGACCAACGATACGTTGGTCGCTTTCACCGGCGGCACCTCGCCGCGTCGGTCGTCGTAGATCATCTGGAACGGGAGGCTTAGTCGCCCGGCGCGCATCTCGGCGATGATTTCCCGTCCGAGGCGGTCGTAGGGGGCTGATTCATTCACGAACCTTTGGCCCGCCTGGTTGACGAATATGCCGCCGGCGAACCACAGCGCGAATGCCGCGCCACGATCCGGGTGGATGAGCCCGGGTGCCCACCACGCCTGATCCATCAGGTCGGTGGCGGCCCCGGCGCGGATCGCAGCCCCGTGTGCTGCGCCGGTGTTATCGGGTGCGCCCAGGCTGTCCTCGACACGGCCCGGCACTCCGAATTCCGCGCGCATCGCGGCGTTGCGCTCGAAACCGCCGGCAGCGAGGAGCACACCGCGGCGGGCACGGATGCGCACCTGCTCGTTATTGCGGCGCGCTACCGCCCCGACCACCGCACCGTTGGAGACGATGAGGTCGACCAGCCCGCTGTTGCGGTGCAGTACCGTCGCCGGGAAACGGCGCAGTGCCATGAGGAATCGACCGATCAGGGCGCGTCCGCCGGTCAATACCTCGGGTGCGGGAGTACCGAACCACTCGTTGTCCAGCGGCCCGCGGACGAGTTCGGCGTCATCACCGAGGCGTTCCGCAGGCAGCGGTGTGGCTACTACGTGCCGCAGGCCGTCGATGCGGGCCTGCGGTGCCGCACCGAAGTAATCCGGCCACGGCAGCACGGTGAAGTCGAAGTTCTCGTCGGCTTCCAGGTAGTCGATCAGTGCTGCGCCACCGCGGACATAGGTGTCCTGCAACTCGCGGGGGGTACGGTCCCCGACGACCGAGTGGAAGTAGGTCAGTGCCGCTTCGATGGTGTCGTCGCTGCCGGCTCGGCGCAGAACGGCGTTGCAGGGGAACCACATTCCGCCACCGCCGGAGTAGGCGGTCGTGCCGCCGAACTTCTCGCCGGCCTCCAGCAGTGCCACCGAAAGACCCTCCCGCGCAGCGGTGTAGGCGCCGGTGATCCCACCACCGGAGCCGACGACGATAACGTCGACGGTTTCGTCGAACTCAGTTTCGTCACCACGGGTCATCGCGTCATCCCCATTCATGGTTCATTGCCCGGGAATCGGTGAGTTCCTCGACGGTTGCGATAGGACGCAATCGCGGCCGACTCACCGCGATCAGCACCAGAGCGACCAGCCCGGTGACCGCACCGAGTCCGAATATAACCGTGTAGCTGCTTTCCGGAGGAAGCCCAGTGCCATTGCGGCTCAGCAGCACCGCGACGATCGCGGCGGCCATCGAGGCACCGACGGTACGGGCGATAGCGTTCATGGATGTCGCGACCCCGGTCTCACCGACGTCCACCTCGCGAACAACCAGGGAGGGCAGTGCGCCGTAGGCAAGGCTGATGTAGATGTTGATCAGGAGGCCGGCACCGATGATCTGCCAGGGCGCGGAATGGGCCAATGCCAGCAGGGCGAACCCGACAATGCCGATGGCGATGCCAACGACGAGCACCGGCCGGGCCCCGAAACGGTCGATGTAGCGCCCACTGACCAGTGCGGTGAGGAATCCCGCGAGTGCGCCCGGCATCAAAAACACCACGCTGGCGAACAAAACGGTGGCCGCGAAACCGTAGCCGCTGGCGGCGGGTGCTTGAACGAAACCGGTCAGCCCGAGGAACCCGAAGTAAAGACCCATCCCGACTGCCACGGTGGCAATGTTGGTCAGCAGAATCGGCCGACGCATAAGCATGGTCGTCGACACCAGCGGTTGTGTGCATCGTCGCTCCCACCACCACCAGAGGGCGAGTACTGCGGCCGCAGTCACTGCGCAACCGATCGTGCGTGCCGAGGTCCAGCCCCACGGACTTCCCCCGGTAATCCCCAGCAGCAGCAATGACAACCCGACCGCCAGACCCGCCGCGCCGATCCAGTCCACCGTTCCGGTGGCGCTGTGCGGGCGCTTCGGGACGACGATCATGACGGCGATGGTCACCACCGCGACGAACGCTGACACAAACCAGAACGCGCGATGGTAATCCGCATCGCCGTGCATGAGCAGCCCGACGGACACCAAACCCATCGCGCCGCCGAAACCGAGTACCGCCGACAGCACCGCCAAGGCTGACATCAGTCGTTCGGGTGGGAGTTCTTCGCGCAGGATCGATACGCCGATCGGATACAGCGAAAATGACGCGCCCTGCAGTACCCGCGCCACGATCAGCAGCGCATAGGACGTTGTTGCCGCTGCGAGCAGCGAGCCAGCCAGGACGACCGCCAGCACCCCCAGCAGTATCCGTTTCTTGGTATGGAGATCCGCCAGCCGACCCAGCAGGGGAGTGATGGATGCCGCTGCCAGCAGGTTGGCGGTGACCGTCCAACTGATGTCGGCAAGAGAGACGCCGAGCTGGCGGGACATCACCCCGAGGATCGGGACGACACCGGTCTGCAGCACGGCCACCGTCAGCACCGTCACGCTCATGGTCGCGACGAGCCGGGGATTGGTGGTGCTCACCGCGATATCCGCCATCACTTTGATTATGCGGTCTAAGGATATTGATCGGGTGGCGGGGTACCCGACGTGGCCTGTGCAAGGATTCCCGCGTGGTCGTGGCTCTCGCGCATTTCATCGGAGATGGCACAGGCCCCTTCGAGCCGACAGAATTCGCGCTCAGCCGTTGGGGAAAGGACACCCTCAACGGCCCGGCCATCGTCGGTCTGGCTGCGCGGTCCCTCGAGTCTGAATACAGCATGCCCGGCTTTCTGCCCGCCCGGTTGACCACCGATCTGTTCAAATCCGCTCGCCGGGTGCCCACCCTCGTGCGAACCCGCCTTGTCCGCGATGGCCGTCGCATCCGCAATACCGAGTGCGACATCATTCAGGCTGAGGTCGTCGTTGCTCGAGCCACGCTCGTGCAGTACCGGCAGTCCGGCCCACCGCCGGGCCGGGAGTGGGTGGGCCGAACCGACTTCAGCCCTCCCGCCGACGTCACGGGCGCGGTGTACTTCGTCGGAAGTGACGACGTCGGCTGGGATCCTTCCGGAGAGGTCCACCAGAACACCTCGCGCAAACGCGTCTATCACCGAACCATCGATGTGGTGGCCGGTGAGGCACCGAGTCCATTCGTGCGGGCCGTAGTCGCCGCCGAAGCGACAAGCCTCGTGACGAATCTCGGCACTCGTGGAATCGGCTATATCAACGGTGATCTGACCGTCGCGCTGTCACGGCTACCGGTGGGGGATTACGTTGGGGTGCAGGCTGATTCACACTGGTCCTCAGAGGGAATCGCCACCGGCAGCGCTACGCTCTTCGATGATATTGGTCCGTTCGGCACCGGTATGGTGACCGCGATCGCCAACCCGGCGGCCCAGATCGACTTCGGCCGCTCCGGCACACGATGACTCGTAGCACGGTACTGATCGACGTCGCCGAATTAATGAGGCAGGTGGCCGAGGGCCATCAGCCGGCGATTCTCGATGTCCGGTGGCGGATGGACCAGCCCGACGGTCGGGAAACCTATCTCGCCGGTCACATTCCCGGGGCGGTGTATGTGTCGCTGGAGGATGAACTCAGCGATCATTCGCGCACCGGGAGAGGCCGCCATCCGTTACCTTCCGGGACCGAGTTGCAGACCGCTGCTCGACGATGGGGCCTGCGTGCCGGCCAGCAGGTGATCGTGTACGACGACTGGAATAGGGCCGGGTCCGCACGCGCCTGGTGGGTGCTGACAGCGGCCGGCATCGACAACGTCCGCATTCTCGACGGCGGCCTCGCGGCATGGACGGCGGCCGGAGGAGCACTGGAGGCGCAAGCGCCCCAGTTTCCGCCGGGAGATGTGAGCGCCGTCCATGACGATCTCTATATCGGCGCGCGCGCGACGCTCACGGCGCAGCAGGTCAGCGATGGGGAGGTCACCGTCTTGCTCGATGCGCGATCACCGCAGCGTTTCCGCGGTGAGTTCGAACCGGTGGATCCGGTGGCCGGGCATATTCCGGGTGCGCGGAATGTGCCCAGCACACTGGTGCTCGCCGACGACGGCTCGTTTCTCGCCGATGCCGATCTTCGGGCGCTCTGGGCGGACATCGGCGTTGCCGGCAACGATGTTGGGGTTTATTGCGGCTCTGGTGTCACCGCGTCGGTGGTGCTGGCGGCGTTGAGCGTCACCGGGATTGACGCGGCACTGTTTCCGGGGTCCTGGTCGCAGTGGTGTTCATAGTTTGGGGTGTTCCTAGTGGGGGTTGTTCCTAGGGGAGTCAAAGCAGCAAAGCCGTTGACCAGCGCTATGCTGCTGAGTAGATGTTCAGGGGAACTTATGGGGGAGACGGTTCGGTGACGATGACGACGGCGGCGTGGGTGGGACGCGTCGGCGGGTTGGCGGCCGCGCTAGGGGTCGGTGCCGTGGTTGGTTTCTTGACCAGCGCCCCTGCCTCGGCTGCACCCGCGGACTCGGCTGACTCGGCGAACTCGTCGGCGCGAGCCGACGATCGGAAAGCTTCACCGCCGCGCCGCGCCGCCGTCAGCAGAGACCAGCCGCGAACCGCGGCCCGGCCGGTGGCAGCGGCGGCGTCAAGGGTCGCACCGGTGAGCGCCAGTTCTCCGCTGAGCACGCGTGTTGCCGCGAACCTCGTCGCGCAGACCCCCACTGCGCCGCTGCCGAGTGTCGGCGCCCCCGCCGCGACGTGGAGGGAGGCACGCAAGACCCAGCGCGCTGCAGCACAGCAGACCCCTACGCAGCCGGTGCAGGGCGCCAACATCACCTTCCCGTGGTGTGACCCCCGTGGCCGCCAGATCACGATCTATAAGGGCACGCATTTCGCCATCCCGAACAACGGCGGATACTTCATCACGCAAACCGTCGGCACCGGCACCTTCACC
>CAIWCQ010000170.1 GCA_903911165.1 uncultured Actinomycetes bacterium
ATTCCCACCGCCGCCAGCGCGACAGCCAGGGGGCCGATCGCTCCCGCCAGAGCCGCCACGATGCCGAGGAAAAGGGCGATATCGATCAGCGGGCCGATGGAGAAGGACTGCCCGACCAATTGCATGAGGCCGAGATGGCCGGTGCGCAGACCACCCGATTCCGGGCCTGCTTTCGAAGACACGGGATGCCCTTTCGTTGAAACGACCCTATCCTCGCGCACTGCGCCATTAACTCGCGGCCAACGCACATTGAACGTAGGCTGCCCGTCCGTGAGCAAAGGCGAATTGGCGGTAGAAGCGGGCAGCGGCGCGGTCGACAGCAAGGGCCTCAAGGGCGGGGCGCTGGGCCTGGTGTCCAGCATCGTGGTCGGGATGGCGTCCACAGCCCCGGCGTACTCCCTGGCCGCCAGCCTCGGCCTGGTGGTTGCCGCCGGCGGCGTCCTGCTGGCCGGCGTCAAGGCCCCGGCGATCCTGCTGCTGGCGTTCATCCCGATGTACCTGATCGCGGTGGCGTATCAGGAACTCAACAAGGCTGAACCGGACTGCGGCACCACCTTCACTTGGGCCTCGCGCGCATTCGGGCCACTGGTGGGCTGGATGGGCGGCTGGGGCATCATCGCCGCCGACGTCATCGTGATGGCAAACCTCGCCCAGATCGCCGGCTCGTATTCGTTCACCTTCGTCGGCGGACTGGGCTGGGACGGCGTGGCCGAACTGGCCAACAGCACGCTGTGGTCGACGGTGGCCGGGGTGATCTGGATCATCGTGATGACCTACATCTGCTACCGCGGCATTGAGGTCTCGGCGCGACTGCAGTACGCACTACTGGGCATCGAACTGGTGGTGCTGATCGTCTTCGCGGCGGTCGCGCTGTTCAAGGTCTATACCAATACCGCCGAAAGCTACTCGCTGAAGCCCTCATTGGACTGGTTCTGGCCGGCCGGATTGGATTTCTCCACTGTCATCGCACCGACCATGCTGGTGGCGATCTTCATCTACTGGGGTTGGGATACCGCAGTCGCCTGCAACGAAGAGTCCGACGATCCGGGCACCACCCCGGGCCGCGCGGCGGTCATCTCGACCTTCCTGCTGCTGGCCACCTACGCGACCGTCGCGGTCGCCGCGATCGCCTTCGCCGGCGTTGGGCAGGAAGGTGTCGGCCTGGGTAGCGAGGAGAACTCCGCCGACGTCTTCGCCGCGATCGGCCCGGACCTGTTCGGCGACAGTGTCCTGGGCAAGATCGGCCTGCTGCTACTGGCGGCCTCCATCCTGACATCGGCCTCGGCCTCGACCCAGACCACGATCCTGCCGACGGCCCGCACCACGCTGTCGATGGGTGTCTACAAGGCGCTGCCAGCCTCCTTCGCCAAGATCCACCGCACCTACCTGACGCCGACCACCTCGACGATCGCCATGGGCGTGGTGTCGATCGCCTTCTACGTGTTATTCACACTGATCAGCCCCAACCTGTTGACCGCCCTGATCGGCGCGGTCGGCCTGATGATCGCGTTCTACTACGGTCTGACCGGCTTTGCGTGCGTCTGGTTCTACCGCAAGACGCTGACCTCATCGGCGCGGGACTTCATGATGCGCGGAGTACTGCCACTGGCCGGCGGGCTGATCCTGGCGGCGGTCTTCGTCTACGGCCTGATCCAGTACGCCAAGCCGGACTGGCTTGTCGACGACAGCGGCAACAACGTGACGATCTTCGGCTTCGGTGCCGTCGCGGTGGTCGGCATCGGCGCCCTGGCACTCGGCGTGGTGATGATGGTCATCTGGTGGATCGCCTCGCCGGACTTCTTCCACGGCCTCACGCTGCCGATGCGAAACAGCGCTGATCTAGTGATGTTGCCGGCCACCGGAACCGAGGCAATGTTCGGCCTGCCCGACTCTGGCGATATGCCCACGATCATCGCGCCCGACTTGTCCAACCTGCCGGCTGGCGAGACCGCGATAAACCCGGAAACCGGCGAGGAGTTCACCAAGGGCGGCTAGCCGCGACTGATCGCGGCCTACGGCCGGAGCGTGAAAATTGTTCGGTGCCAGGGCTTTTCGACTACCGCGGTGATGTCGCTCATGACGTGCTTGATGGTGAGATACTCCTCGAAGGAGTAGTCGGACATGTCCTTTCCGAATCCTGACGCCCCCACGCCACCGTGCGGCATCTCGCTGATGATCGGGATGTGGTCGTTGATCCAGACGCATCCGGCCTTGATCTCCCGCGATGCCCGCTGCGCCCGGTAGACGTCCCGGGTCCAGGCTGAGGCAGCCAAGCCGTATTCGGTGTCGTTGGCCTGCCGCAGTGCGTCATCGTCACCGTCGTGCGGGCGAACGGTGAGCACCGGCCCGAAGATCTCGTCGCGATAGGCCTCGGAGTCCTGGGTGACATCGGCCAGCAGTGTCGGCTGATAGAACGCCCCCGGCAGATCGGGCGCGCAACCTCCGGTGACCACGCGGGCACCCTGCCCGGGGGCGCGATCGACGATGCCGGCGACCTTCGCACGGTGGGCAAACGAAATCAGCGGGCCGAGGTCGGTGTCCGGATCGGCGGGATCACCCACAACGAGCTTGCCCATGAGTTCGGCCACCCCGGCGACGAAGTCGTCGTAGAGGTTGCGCGCCACGATCGCGCGGGTGGCCGCCGTGCAGTCCTGCCCGGAATTGATCAGCGCCCCGGCCACCGCGCCGTGCACGGCCGCATCGAGGTCGGCGTCATCGAAAACGACGAACGGTGCCTTGCCGCCGAGTTCCAGTTGGGTGCGCCGACCGTGAACGGCGGCCGCCGCCATGACCTTTCGGCCGACGGCGGTCGATCCGGTGAAGGTCACCACGTCCACGCCCGGATGCCCAGCCAGTGCGGTGCCCGCGTCGGCGCCAGCACCGGTCACCACGTTGAACACCCCGTCGGGCAGGCCGGCCTCGGACGCCAGGCGGGCCAGCGTCAGGGTCGTCAACGGAGTCAACTCGGCTGGCTTGATGACCACCGAGCATCCCGCAGCCAGCGCCGGAATCACCTTCCATACGGCCATCTGCAGCGGGTAGTTCCACGGTGTGATCGTGCCGACCACGCCGACTGCCTCCCGGCGGATCGACGAGGTGTGGTCGGCGGAGTACTCCGCGGTGGCCTTGCCCTCGAGGTGCCGGGCCGCGCCGGCGAAGAACGCGATGTTGTCGACGCTGCCCGGAACGTCGAACTCAGTCGCCAGTCGCACCGGCTTACCGGTCTGGCTGACCTCCTCGGCCACGAGATCTCCAGCGTGGGCACCGAGCGACTCGGCGAGGGCGAACAGCACTGCCGAACGCTCGGCCGGGGTGGCGGCAGACCAACCCGGCAGTGCGGCCCGCGCCGAGGCAACCGCGCGGTCGACGTCGGCGGGTGTGGCCAGGGCGAGTTCGGCGACGACTGCGCCGGTAGCCGGGTTGATCACCTGATGGCGACTGCCGTCGGTGACCACTGGTGCGCCGTCGATCCAGCTACTGGGTCGATCCGTCTTGGGAATCACCGCCCAACGGTAACCGAGCCCGGCAGCTACTTGTACGGATTCCGAGGCTTAGCCGGTCAGCTGACGTCCTTTTGCATCGTTCACATTGGCTTTGGCGACGAAATCCGTGCACAATCGTAGGTGTGCGCGAAGCGATGCCGATCGACGAGATGTCCAAGGCCATCGTCGAAAAACTCCAGCGCGATGGTCGCCGCTCCTACGCGGGGATCGGCAAGGAGGTGGGGCTGTCGGAGGCCGCGGTGCGCCAGCGGGTGCAGCGGCTGATTGATGCCGGGGTGATGGACATCGTCGCGGTCACCGACCCGATGCAGTTGGGGTTCAGCCGGCAGGCAATGGTCGGCATCCGTTGTCAGGGCGACACCACCAAGGTGGCTGAACGGCTCGCGAAAATCGACGCGGTTTCGTATGTGGTGTTGACCGCGGGCAACTTCGACGCGCTCGTCGAAATCGTCTGCGCCGACGATGCCGAACTCCTGGAACTGCTCAACACCGAGGTCCGGGCCATACCGGGCGTGACGTCCACCGAGACACTCGTCTATTTGAAACTGGTTAAACAACAATACAATTGGGGAACACGATGACCACCACCGAAGCCCGGGATCTCACGGCGGAGTTGTCGGCCAAGGCCGACCGCCACCTGTGGGGACACTTCGCCCGGCATGGACACGGCATCAGCGCGCCGATCATCTCCCGCGGCGAGGGCTGCTACATCTACGACAGCCATGGCAAGCGCTACTTCGACGGCCTCTCCGGCCTGTTCGTGGTCCAGGTCGGTCACGGCCGCAAGGAGCTTGCCGAGGCCGCCGCCAAGCAGGCCGAGACACTGGACTTCTTTCCGCTTTGGTCCTACGCCACCCCACCCGCGATCGAGTTGGCCGACCGGTTGGCGCACTACGCGCCCGGTGATCTGAACCGGGTGTTCTTCACCACCGGCGGCGGCGAAGCGGTGGAGAGCGCCTGGAAGCTGGCCAAGCAGTTCTACAAGCTGACCGGCAAACCCGGTAAATACAAGGTGGTTTCGCGAGCCATCGCCTATCACGGCACCCCGCAGGGCGCACTGGCCATCACCGGACTACCCGAATTCAAGGCGCCCTTCGAACCGCTCACCCCGGGCGGGTTCCGGGTGCCGAACACCAACTTCTACCGGGCGCCCGAGCCGTATGACACCGATATCAAAGCCTGGGGCCGCTACTGCGCCGACCGAATCGCCGAAGCCATCGAGTTCGAGGGTCCCGACACCGTCTGCGCGGTGTTCCTCGAACCGGTGCAGAACGCTGGCGGCTGCTTCCCACCACCGCCCGGTTACTTCGAGCGGGTGCGCGAAATCTGCGACGAATACGACGTGCTGCTGGTCTCCGATGAGGTGATCTGCGCGTTCGGCCGCATCGGATCGATGTTCGCCTGCAGTAGCGATCTCGGGGACTTCGGCTACGTGCCCGACATCATCACCTGCGCCAAGGGCATGAGCTCGGGCTACTCCCCGATCGGCGCGATGATCGCCTCCGACCGACTCTTCGAACCGTTCAACGACGGCAAGACCACCTTCGGCCACGGCTACACCTTCGGCGGGCACCCGGTATCGGCGGCGGTGTCATTGGCCAACCTCGACATCTTCGAGCGCGAAGGCATCAACGATCACGTCAAGACCAACGCGCCGATACTGCGGGCCACCCTCGAGCAACTGCTGGAACTCCCGATCGTCGGCGACGTTCGCGGTGAGGGCTTCTTCTATGGCATCGAACTCGTCAAAGACAAGAAGACCCGCGAAACGTTCGACGACTCCGAGAGCGAGCGCCTGCTGCGCGGATTCCTGTCGGCAGCACTGTTCGAGGCCGGACTGTATTGCCGCGCCGATGACCGTGGCGACCCGGTGGTCCAACTGGCCCCGCCACTGATCAGCGGGCCGGCCGAGTTCGACGAGATCTACCAGATCCTGCACCGGGTGCTGGGCGAAGCCAGCCGGCTGCTGTGACCCCGGCTGCCAAGAACCCCAAGCCGTCCATCGACCCGGTTCGGTGGCAGCCACCGCCGGTCGTGCCGCTGCCCGAGTTCGGGCCTGCTGAGCTGACTATCGTCGGCATGCCCGGTGATGCCCCGGAAGACATCGTCGTCGACGCAGACGGCGCCCTATGGACCGGACTCGTCGACGGACGCATCGTGCGGATCGGGCAGGACGGCACGGTCGCGGTAGTCGGACAGACCACCGGACGGCCACTCGGGATGACGGTGGCCCGCGACGGTCGGCTGCTGATCTGCACCAGCCCGGGCGGGCTACTGGCGATGGACCGCAGCACCGGGGTAACCGAGGTACTGGTGGATGCGGTCGACTTCCGGCCGCTGAACTTCTGCTCGAATGTCGTCGAATTACCCGACGGCACAATCTATTTCACCCAGTCCACTGCGAAGTTCACCTACGGCCACTTCAAGGGCGCGATCATCGAGGCACGGGGCGACGGCGGGTTGTTCAGGCGCGATCCCGACGGCACCGTCTCCACAGTGCTCGACCACCTGTACTTCGCCAACGGTCTCACCGCGACCATGGATGGCACGGCCCTGGTGTTCGCCGAGACTCAGGGCCGACGGCTGTCGAAGTACTGGCTGACCGGACCGAAGGCCGGGACGGTGACGCCGTTGGCCGAGCACCTGTCCGCCATGCCGGACAACATTTCGACCGGATCGACGGGGTGGATCTGGGTGGCAATGGTTAGCGAGGTCAACGCTGCCGCGGACGCCTTGGCGCCGCGCGCACCGTGGTTGCGCAAGCTGGTCTGGGCACTGCCGGATCGGATGCAACCGCAAATTGCCCCGGAGGTCTATGCGGTGGCGTTCGACCCCGATACCGGAGCAGCGGTGGCCGGCGTCCGGATGAAGCGCCCGGATTTCGGGGTGGTGACCGGCCTGGTGGAGCACCAGGGCCGGTTGTGGATGAGCAGCATCGGCTTCCCGGCCGTCGCACACTGCCCGATCCCGGCCTGACGGCGAGGCCCGATCCCGGGCTGACGGCGAGGCCCGATCCCGGGCTGACGGCGAGGC
>CAIWCQ010000171.1 GCA_903911165.1 uncultured Actinomycetes bacterium
AAGAGGCGCTCCGCCGCGGCGTGGGCATTCGCTTTAACGGCGCCGAAAAAACCAATGTGTACGAATACAACGTGGCCGAAGGTTGGGTGCGTGTTGAAGTTCCCACCGCTAAGGATCGCCGCGGAAATCCCATGGTCGTCAAGCTCAGCGGCACGGTTGAACCGTATTATCGCCTCGCGGAATAGCCGGATAGCGCCGCGGAGCTGTCGCGACATGGGACGCAAACCCAGCGACGACTACGACCCTGGAGAGCCGAGTAAGTGGGCGCCCAATTGCCCGCGGCCGCGTTGGGGCGTTAGGTGTTGACCATGACCGGACGAACGAGCTAGCGGGTGTACCCGAACACAGGCGGCACGGCCGCCGGGGTCGCCGTCGTGACAACTCGCCGGGTCGACGACGACCACGTCGCTGACTATCTGCTGTGGAGTGAGAAGGTTCGGGCCTGCCTGGAACGGACGCCCGGGTTCGTTTCGGCAGAGCAGTTGCCTGCCATCCCAGGCCAGCAGGATTTCTGGACGCAAATCGTGCGGTTCTCCAGTAAGGACCACTCAGTGCGGTGGACGCGCTCCCCCGAACTGGCGGCGCTGGTTAAAGAAATCGAGCCCTATACCGAGAATCTGGAAGTGTCGGCAGTGCGGATCGGCACCAACGATTGGCTGAACTTTGGGCTTAGCACCAAAGCCGGGCCGGGTGCGCCCGCCAAATGGAAACAACTGATCGCCGGAATCATGGTTCTCTATCCGACCGTGGTTGTGGTGAGTCTATTTCTTGGACGACTCCTCAGCGTCCCCCTGGCGTTATTGGTGTTGCTGACCAACGCGATCGCGATGGCACTGGTGATGATGATCTTTCTTCCCCAGTTGTCGCGGGTACTGCATGGGTGGCTGCTACCGGCCAAACCGTTGCCGATGTGGAAGACCGTTGGCGGCGCGGCCCTGCTGCTGGCGGTGATCGGCGCGTGCTTGGCGTTGTTTTTGGTGCTTTTGCCGGGCTGACTCGTTCTCCACACACCGAGATCGGAGCGACTTGTTCCGAGGGCGGAGCGGCAGAAAACCGGGCACATGCGCTGCCGCGGCCTACCCGTCAACGGCGCTATATACTTTGCATCCCATTCATATATAGGGAGCCTCGATGACCAAACGGCTGATCGACCTCGACGACGAGTTGCTGGCCGACGCGCAACGCGAGCTGAACACCACCGGCGTATCCGACACGGTCCGCACGGCGCTGAAGCAGGCGACGGCTCGGTCCGCGCGAGCCCGGCAGGTGACGTGGCTCCGCGAAGGAGGCCTCGCGGCCATGGCCGACCCGGCCCGCCGTGATGAGGTGTGGCGCTGATATCGAGGTACCTCCTCGACACCAGCGCCGCCGCGCAATGCGCCATCCCGACGTCACGGAGCGCGTGGCGCCCCTCATCGAGGCCGGACTGGTCGCGACGACGGCCGCACTCGACGCCGAAGCGCTCTACAGCGCGCGCAATCCCGTTGAATACGAACAGCTCTGGGTCGATCGCCGAGTGGCCTACGAGTACCTGCCGACCGAGGACGAACACTGGCAGGCTGCGCTGCAAGCCCAGCGGGAACTGGCACGGCAGGGCCGGCACCGGGCGGTCGGAATGCCGAATCTACTGACCGCGGTCCTGGCCGCCGCGCACGGGCTCACGGTGGTCCACTACGACGCCGATTTCGAGACCGCCGCCACCGTCGTCGCCTTCGAGCAGGTGTGGGTCATGCCGCGCGGCAGCCTGTGACAGGAGGCGTACGGCGGATGGGCATCAATCGCATCATGATGTGTACTGGTGATGTTATGATGCGATCGTGCGCACTACCCTGAACATCTCCGACGACCTCCTGGCCGAAGCGAAGGTCGTCGCCGCTAGAACGCACCGTTCCATCGGTGCGGTGGTCGACGATGCGCTGCGGGTGTTGCTCAGGCGCGACGCGGCCGAATCGAACGCCGAGGCGTGGACGTTTCCCATCAGTGGCGCCGGTGGCCTGCAGCCAGGGGTGAACCTCGATGACCGCGAAGCCCTCGCCGACCTCCTGGGTGAGAATGCTCTGCCCTGACGTCAACGTCCTGCTGTACGCATTCCGCCGCGACAGCGCGGATCACAACCCATACGCGCAATGGCTACAGCGCGCCATGACCGGTCACGAGCCGGTCGGCGTGAGTGAGCTCGTCCTGTCGGGTGTGGTTCGCTTGGCGACCAACCATCGGATCTACCGCCAGCCCAGCTCCACGGCGGACGTACTGGACTTCTGCCATGCGGTGCGCTCAGGACCGTCCGCGATCCCGTTGCGGCCCGGGGCCAAGCACTGGGAGATCTTCTCCGGACTCTGCCGCGCTGTCTCGGCCACCGCCAACGATGTGCCCGACGCCTACCACGCGGCGCTGGCCATCGAGCACGGCGCGACCTGGATCACCAACGATCACGGGTACGCCCAGTTCCCGAACCTGTTGTGGCGCAGCCCGATTGACTAGTCGTCTCCAATGGCGGACCGCTATCGTCGCCCCCTTCGCGCAGGTGGGCGGCGCTCAGAACCCCAGGGTCGGCGACAGCGAGGCACCGAGGATGTCGGCGTCGCGGGTGGCTATGGTCAGGCCTCCTGGCTTAGCGCCGGTCGAACAATCTCCGCAGCGCCGCGATGACACCTCGCGCGGCGTACAGGCCGATGACAACCGACACGATCACCAGGACGATGAAGGTGATCAGCCAATTGGTCCGGTCGTGCGGGACGTTCCACCACACCAGCGTGAACAGCAGGGCACAGAGCAGGAGAACGACGTCGCGCCAATTGCCCCTATACGTCCCGGCGGTCTGTCGCAGTTCGTAGTTCCGGTCGAGGAATGCGACCAGTTCGTAGACGCGCATATCGATGGTGCGCTGAAGCTCGCTCCGGAGTGCGACGCTCTCTTCCGGAAGGCTGTTGAGCAGTTCGATATCCGATTTCAGAGCTGTGCGGACGTCCGGTCCCTTGAACGCCCCGACCAGCGATCCCAGCATCGCCCCGCCTGCGATGGGGGCGGCCCCCAGGGCGAAATCACCGATCCCGGCCATGGCACCTCGCTTACATCAGCACGGCGGCCAGAGTGCCACCGAATTCGTATGCATTCTGACGCACAGCAGCCTCGACGGGACCGGTGATCTCGACGGTGTCGGCGGCCTTGACCAGCTTCAGCCCGGTGCAAATCCGTTCGACGGCCGAGGCGGCACCGATGGTGTCGTTGTTGCCGTGCACCCACAAACCGTAGGGCCGGTTGGCCACGTAATCCAGAACCGGGTAGTAGACCGTGTCGAAAAAGTGCTTGAGCGCGCCTGACATGTAGCCGAAATTGGCTGGCGTGCCGAACAGATATCCGTCCGCCTCAAGCATGTCGCTGACGGTGGCGGCCAGTGCAGGGCGGACCACCACGTCCACGCCGGTGATTTCCGGATCACGGGTTCCGTCCAGGACGGCATCGAGCAGTTCACGGGTTACCGGTGAGGGTGTGTGGTGGACGACCAGGAGCGTGCTCATGAGTGCGCCTCGGTGGCCTGCATGGCCACGGCCGTCCGCATCGTCTCCCGGGCGCGGCCGCGATCGCCGGCATAGTCGTAGGCCCGGGCCAGTCGGTACCAGCGCACCCAGTTGTCCGGGTCGGCGTCGAGTTCGG
Source organism: uncultured Actinomycetes bacterium (assembly GCA_903911165.1). Taxonomy (GTDB): domain Bacteria; phylum Actinomycetota; class Actinomycetes; order Mycobacteriales; family Mycobacteriaceae; genus Mycobacterium. The sequence continues at coordinate 3,655 of CAIWCQ010000171.1, forward strand.
CTCGGGTGGTCTGGAAGAGCGCGTCGGCGGCGTCGCGCTGAATCCGGCCCGATGGTCTCCGCGGCAGGTCGGTGACGTCGAGTTCCATCCCGTCCTCGGCGGCAAGTCGGGCCAGCCGCTGATGGGCCAGGCCGGCTCGCAGTGTGGCCACCAGAACCCACGCGCCGACCACCGGCATGATCAGGACGCCGACACCGAGTGCGATGGCGGCCGGCGAACCGGTGCGGATCAGTGCGACGGCGGTCCGGGTCAGCATGGCGAAATAGACCAGCAGCGCCACACAGAAGAACGCGATCAGCAGTTGGATGCGCGAGATCACAGGTCCAGCAGGGGTTCAAGACCGATGGTCAGTCCGGGCCGCTGCGCGATCTGCCGCACGGCAAGCAGCACGCCGGGCACGAACGAGGTGCGGTCGAGGCTGTCGTGACGGATGGTCAGCGTCTCCCCCATGGTGCCGAAAAGCACCTCCTGGTGGGCCACCAGACCGGTGAGACGTATCGAATGCACGGGAATGCCGTCGACGTCGGCGCCGCGCGCGCCGGGAAGGCCGGTGCCGGTGGCATCGGGGTTGGGCGGCAAGCCTTTTCGGGCCTCGGCGATCAGCTTCGCG
>CAIWCQ010000172.1 GCA_903911165.1 uncultured Actinomycetes bacterium
CCAGATTCTGATGGGCCAGATTCTGACGGGCCAGATTCTGACGGGCCAGACTGCCCTGGGCCGGGTGCGGTCGGGAGCGGTGCCGGTCGCGTGCCCGGTTCCGGGGCCGAGGCCGGGGCCGGGGCCGCGGGGTTCCGGGGCGCCGGCGACAGGTACTTCACGACGACGGTCCGCAGGGTGTTGTAGACCATGGCCGGCGGGCCCAGTGGTGCCACCACCGCCTTGACGGCATTGGCCAGCGCACCCTCGAAGTCGCCACTGACCAACGCGGTAAGGGTTCTCGCGATGAGGATCGGCTCGTGGGCGACCAGGGCGCCGACGGCGAAGGCAGCCTCAATCAGTCCGGTGCTGACGTACTCGACATCGGCCGCCAGGCTCGTGACGAACTCCCGCACCACCGGGGCCACGTCGTTGGCGACGAACTCGCTGGAATCCGCCGCCGCGACGGCCACCTCGGACATCGAAGGAACCAGGGCGCTGAGATCGTGCGGATCGGTGATCGCGGGGAAACCGGGGACGGGCGCCCCGACGAAGGAGAGGTAGGGACTCGACGCCGCAGTCAACTCGGGTGGAGACACCGCGGCGACGCCTGCCACGAAGGCATCCACGATGACGTCCTTACCTATCGAGCTGGCGTCGGCGGCCAGTCCGGAGATCAGATCCTTGAGAACCGAGAACGGATTGCTCGATCCTGCCGGGCCGGGAGCGATCGCGTCGAGGAAGGCCTGGTCGAGCATTCCGATGGTCTCGGCGTTGCCGGCCGACAGTTGCACCGCCGGAATCGCGACGTCGGCGCGCGGCGCCACGATCGGGTTGGCGACCACCACGCCGGCGGTCACCAGTGACACGCCCGTCGTCAGAATAGGACCAATTACCCTGCGCACGCGTGTCACCGCCTTTCCGTTAGCCCTACCATACCTGAGAAAAAGCTGAGCGCCTACCCAATGGGCTGGAATTAGTCACCCTATTTTGCAGAGTGCCGCCGCCGACTCGGATTTCGCCCGATAACCACAGTTGAGCGGGAGCGTGGCCGGATCGCTGCCGGTGCCGTCAGCCCAGCCCGACCGGGGGCGACGCATACCCGACGAGGGGTTCGTTTCTGAGAATTACCCCTCCGAAAGCGAAGGAGTCCAGACAGCACGCTGCCCCTCCGCTGGGCGGAGGGGCAGCGTGTTTACTGCTGTGGTGCTTCAGCCGTTAGGCAGAGGCACGGACCGCGCGAGCCGCCTTGCGGGCCGGCTTCGGGGCCGCAACCTCAGCGGCCGGAGCCTCAGCAGCCTCAGCGGCCGGAGCCGCCTCAGAGCTGTCCGCAGCCGGAGCCTCAGCAGCCGGAGCCGCCTCGACCGCAGCCGCACGGGCCGACGCAGCCGAAGCTGCCGGAGCAGCAGCAACTGCCCCCGGAACCGGGGTGGCCAGTGCGTTAGCAACGCCCTTCACCGCGCTCTGCACCACGGTGCGGACGCTCGGCACGTAGGCGGCCGCGATATCCGCCTCAGTCGGGGGGAAGGTGGTGATAGGAGCTGTCTGCTGACCCGCACCGATGGTGACGTTGAGGATCGTTCCCGGGATGCCGGTGGCGCCGAAGATCCCGTCGATGGCGGCGTTCCAGCCGTCTTCGAAGGTGGTCGCGGCGAACGTGTCGGTGACGACTCCGATGGTCGTGTTCACCACCAGGCTGAGCTGGGCGACGGTGGCACCGATAATCAGCGGCAGCGAGCCGATGACAGCCTCGACGACGGCCTGGGCCCGGGTTACCACGCCACTGAGGACGTAGGCACCGGAGCCGAGGGCCAAGGTGCCCGCAGCGCTGATCGATGCGGCCAGAGTTGCCAGGGCACCCGGGATGTCCAGGGTGAGCAGGTCACCCGCGGCATTCCACACGCCCTCGCTCAGCGCGATGCCGGCGGCGGACAGACCCGCGACGGCGACGTTGAGGTAGTCCGAGCCGTTGATGCCCAGCTGGCGAGTGATCGGCAGCGCGTCATCGATGATCTGCGGGAGCAGACCGATTGAGGAGTAGCCGCCCAGCTGATCGCTCAGGAGTGCCTCGCATGCACCAGGGGCGACACACCATGCGCCACCCGGGAACACCGGAGCCGAACCAGCGTCCGGTGCTGGAGCCGTCGGAGCAAACGGGAAGGCAGTCGGGCCCCAGAGATCGGCGTTGGTAACGTCCTGGCTGGTGTTGAACAGCAACTGGCCGCCCAGGATGACCGAACCCAGCAGCTCGCTGATCGGGCTGTCGAGGCCGGCCAGGGTGACCTTGGCGACGGTGGGAACATTGATGGCCGGGAGGCTCAGCTGAGCCCCCATGACCGGGGTCATCGCAATGGCGCTGGCCCCGACGACCGCGGCGGTACCCGCGATCAGATGTGAACGAAGTGAGATTTGCACGGTGAGTCCTCCGGTAAGCAGTTGATACTGACTCCATGAGACTAGCTGAGAAAATCCTGAGCGCAAGTACTTCGGGCAAAGAAGTTACCTAAGGCCTCCGAAATCCGGCCGTGGCGAACCGTTTCTGGAGTACTCATGCCTGTTCAGGGCAGCTTTTACGGTTTCACCGACAAGTTGGGCAACCGCGCCCTGCGGTGGGGTGCCGCACCGGTGGAGCGCTGAGAGCAAACCTTTTCTAGGTAACGAAGAAGAAACGCCTGTTGCAGGTGTGAAAATCGGGGCCGCGATCGCTAACGCAGGGCGGCCAGAACCTGAGGTGCGTACTGCGGCCGACACACCACCAGATCGGGCAGCAGCAGATCGGCTTGGTTGTAGCGCAACGGCGAACCGTCGATGCGGGAGGTATGCAGTCCCGCCGCGCGGGCGACGGCGACCGGCGCTGCGGAATCCCACTCGTACTGACCCCCCGCGTGCACGTACACCTCGGCACGTCCCTGCACCACGGCGGCGACTTTCGCTCCCGCCGAGCCCATCTCAATCAGCGTCGCGCCCAACGCTTCCCGGACCTGCAACGCGACTGCGGGCGGGCGGGTGCGCGAGACCACAATGCGCGGCACCGCCGGTGCCGGTGGCAGCGCCGGCACCCGAGGCGTCGCCAGCGTCACGCCCTGCGCGGGCAGTGCCACCGCGCCGGCGACCAAGTCACCGGCCGACCACAGTGCGACGTGCACCGCCCAGTCGTCGCGTCCGTGCTCGGAGAATTCGCGGGTGCCGTCGAGGGGGTCGACGATCCAGACCCGCTCGCTGCGCAGTCGGATCGGGTCGTCGGCGGCCTCCTCGGAGAGCACCGCGTCGCCGGGGCGGGCGGCCGCCAATTGCTCGATCAGGAAGTCATGGGACCGCGTGTCGCCGGCGGCCTTGCGTTCGTCGGACGGCGCGTCGGCGAATTCGGTGCGCACGTCGAGCAGTAGCAGTCCGGCTCGGGTCGCCAGCGAGGCGGCCAGTTCGTGATCGTTCATGCCGGGATCATTCACGCCGGGATCATTCACGGCAGCGATTCCAGTAACAAGACGACCTGCTCGGCGAGTTCGGCGGCGGTGTGGTCCGGGGTGAGCCGCAGGTCCGGGTTCGTCGGCCGCTGATAGGGACTGTCGATTCCGGTGAAGTGGGTGATCTCTCCGGCGCGTGCCTTGGCATACAAACCCTTGGGATCGCGGCGTTCGCAGTCGGCCAACGGGGTGTCGACGAACACCTCGAAGAATTCGATCCCGGCGTCGGAGTGCACTTTTCGGGCAAGGTCGCGGTGCTCGGCCAGCGGACTGATTGCCGGCACCAGCACGGTCAGCCCGGCGTCGGCCATCAGGGTCGCGACGTGGGCCAGCCGGCGCAGGTTCTCGGCGCGGTCGGCCATCGCGAACCCGAGATCGGCGTTAAGGCCGTGCCGCAGGTTGTCCCCGTCGAGAATGTAGGCGGGACAACCATGTTCGAGCAGCGTCTGTTCGGCCAAGACCGCGATCGAGGACTTGCCCGAACCGGACAGGCCGGTGAACCACAGCGTGCGCCCCTTAGTCAGCCGCTCCCCCGCCGTCACCAGGGACTGGTGGCGCACCGTGTTCGGGGTGGCCGACCGGGCGGCCGCCGGCGCGGTGTCGCGCACCATGCCGGCCGCGACAGTCACATTGGTGTCCGGGTCGATCAGGATGAACGACCCGGTGGCCGCGTTGCGGGAGTACTCGTCGAGCATCAGAGGCACCTGGGTGCGCAGGCTCACCCGGCCGAGTTCGTTGAGTTTGAGCGCCGTAGCGCTCTTGTCGCGGTGCAGGGTGTTGACGTCGAGGCGGTAGTCCAGAGCGGTGACGCGCACCCGGGTGGTCCGGGTGGTGTGCTTGATGATGTAGTCCCGGCCGGGCTCGAGTGCGGCCTCGTCGGCCATCCAGCAGACCATCGCATCGAACTCGGTGGTGGCGTCGGGCTGGTTCTGCGGGCGCGCCAGCAGGTCGCCGCGGGAGATGTCGATGTCATCGGCCAGGCTGATCGAGACCGCCATCGGCGGAAAGGCCTCCGCCACCGCGCCCTGCGGCCCGTCAATGGCCGTGATGCGGCTGGTCCTGCCGCCGGGCAGGACGACCACTTCATCGCCGGGTCGCATGATGCCGCTGGCCACGGTACCGGCGTAGCTGCGATGGTCGGCATGCTCCCGGGTCTGGGGGCGGATGACGTATTGAACGGGGAATCGGACGTCGACCAGGTTGCGGTCACCGGCGATGTAAACGTCCTCGAGATGGCTCAGCAGCGGCGGCCCGTCGTACCACGGCGCCTTATCGCTCTTGGTGACAACGTTGTCACCGTGCAGTGCCGACATCGGGATGGTGGTGACGTCATGGATGTCTAGTCGCGCGGCGAAGGCGTGGAATTCATCGCGAATCCAGGTGTAGCGCTCCTGGTCCCAGTCGATGAGGTCCATCTTGTTGACCGCCAGCACGATGTGCTGCACGCCGAGCAGCGAGGCCAGGAAGGCGTGTCGGCGGGACTGCTCCAGCAGCCCGTGGCGGGCGTCGACAAGAACGATTACCAACTGGGCGGTGGAGGCGCCGGTGACCATGTTGCGGGTGTACTGCAGATGCCCCGGGGTGTCGG
>CAIWCQ010000173.1 GCA_903911165.1 uncultured Actinomycetes bacterium
GGAGACGTTCCGCTACTTGTTTCCCAACGGGTTGGCCTCGGGTGGTGTCTACATCGTCGAGGACATTGGAACGAACTACCAGAAATCTTGGCGTGACGACCCCATGACGTTCAGCGAGTTCACCAAATGGATCATCGACGCGATGCACGCCCGTGCCCACGGAGACAACTGGCAGCGACTGGACTTCGGCTACCCTGGCAAAACTCACTTGCAGGACTTCACCGTCCCCCTTGCGACAACCCTCATCGAAAAAGTCGAGTTCTACGACAGCATCGCGGTATTCCACCGCGCGAAAGGTTGCCGAACGGTGCCGCGCGCCGTTTATCGCTAGGGACTGCCTGAGCGAGCAGCATGCCCAGCAAGCGATTCACCGGTCGCCCAACCTCTGAATCAAGTCCCTGACGGATGGCGCGTCGAATAAGCTGGCCACACCTAATCGGCTACCGGTTGCCGCGTTGATCGCGGCGACTGCCCGCATCGCCGACAGCGAATCCCCGCCCAGGTCGAAGAACGACTCGTCAAGACCGACTTGGTCTGCGCCCAATACTCTTTCGTAGATGCCGGCCAGGGTCCGCTCGAGTGGACTCACCGGCGCGCGATAACCACCATCGCTGTGCTGCTCGGGCGCCGGAGTGCGCACCGGCGGTACCGGCACCGTCCGGTTGATCCACAGCGGTCGGGTGGGATCGGCGGTTATATCCGCCAGCACGTGTTCGAATCTCGCCATCAGCGCAGCAATGTCGGCCTCGTCGAACAGGTCCGCACGGTATTGGACACGGAGGTCCAGTTCGGGTCCGGGCACTGCCTGGATCGACAGCGGGTAGTGGTAGAAGTCGCGGGTGGCGAGGTTGGTGATGGCCAACCCGTCGGCCCCGGCGAAGCGGGCGGCGTCGGTCGGGTAATTCTCGTAGACGAAGACCGTGTCGAACAGTCGCGGCTGACCGATGAGACGGTGAATCTCATTGAGCCCCAGATGTTCATGCTCGAACGTCTGGTTGCGCAAGTTATGGAGCTGGTCAAGCAGATCGGCCGTCGTGGTGCTCGCCGTGACACTCACCCGTACCGGCACCGTGTTGATCAGCAGTCCCACGATCGAGTCGGCATCGACCAGGTCGGCGGGGCGGCCCGAGACGACGGACCCGAACGCGATATCGCGCTGCCCGGTGACCGACATCAGCAGTTGCGCGAATGCACCCTGCAGCACGGTGCTGACGGTGGTGCGATGCGAACGGGCCAACTCGCTGAGTGACTGAGTGGTCTGCTCGGACATCCGGATCGAGGCCACGCTGCGCGGCCCCGCGCCCATCGGCCCGGACGGGGCGACCAGGGTCGGTGTACCGAAACCATCCAGCGCCTCGCGCCAGGCCGCGCGGGCCGTCGCGAGGTCCCGATCGGCCAGCCAACCCAGGAACCTGCGATACGGAACCGCGGCGGGCAGTCGCTGCCCGTAGTAGGCGGCGAGCACTTCCGCCATCAGCACCGGTAGCGACCACCCGTCCAGTGCGATGTGGTGGTTGGTCAACACCAACCGATGCTCATCGGGTGCGGTGCGGATCAGGGCGGCCCGGAACGGCGACTGCTCAGCGAGATCACAGACCAGCGCACGCTCGGCAGCGCACAGCTGCGCGATCTGCGAATCGACTGCGGCACCGGCCGCGAGATCGCGGTAACTCCACTCCACCACAGGATCGAGCGGGATGACCTGCACCGGCTGGGGTTCCTGGTGGCAGAACCGGGCGGCCAGGTTGGGGTGGCGGGTCACCACCGTCTGCACGGCGTCGTGCAACCGGTGGTGATCAAGCCGACCACTCAAGGTGATGTCCAGTTGCACCGCGTACACATCATCACCGGAGCCGTGCGCAATGTCGGCATGGAACAGCAACCCCTGCTGCAACGGCGTCAACGGCAGGATATCGGCGACCTCATACCTGCGGCACAGGTCGTCGATCTGCTGCTGATCCAGGCGAGCAGGCGCGATGTCCGATGAGGTCAAGCCGCCGCCACCGCCCCGAACATGGGTGCAGATACCCGTCAGGGCGTCAAACCACAACTGGCTCAGCCGTTTTACCTGCCCATGATCGAGAGCCGACGGCGCCCACATCCAGCCCGCCCGCAGGTGCGGGCCGGTTGCGGTGTCCACCGTCCCGGCGTTGAGTTCCACCGTATGCATCAGCGGCATGGGTACCGCCGCGGTAACACCCGTGACCGACCCGCTGTCCGGGCGGATCTCCCAGTAATCACCGGATGTCTCGCCACCGCCGAGGCGCCCCAGATAGTTGAACCCGATCGGCGGATCGGACCCGGCCAGGTCTACGTCGTCATTCAGGTAGCGGAGCACCCCGTAGGCCAGGCCATCCGGCAGTGCCCGCAACTGTTCTTTGGCGTCCTTGATCACCGCGCCCAACCCGGCATCACCGGCTGTCACCTGAGCCCACTCCAACCCGCCCCCGCCGACAGTCAGAGCGACCGGATACTTGGTGGTGAACCACCCCACGGTGCGCGACAGGTCGAGATCAGTTCCCAGTTCCTCCTGACGGCCGTGGCCTTCGACATCAATGGCGATCGGCGCGCCACCGGTGCCGGCGAATTCGGCCATCGCCAACGCGAACGCGATCAACAGGATGTCCTGCACGCCGGCGTGAAACGCCGCCGGCACCTCGCCGAGCAGCATCCGGGTCGTCTCGACATCGAGATCGACCGACAAACTCCCGGCGCTGGCATAGGTATCGGACTCCGGCTGCACCGCCGACAGTAGCGCGGGCACCGCCGCGATCTGCCGCCAGGCGTGCGCGTGATCGACCACGTCGGCGCGCTGCGCGACGTCCGCCAACAGTGACGCCCACTGGCGAAACGACGTCCTCGGCGCGGGCAACATCACCGACTGGCCGGTGCGGTGCTGTGCCCACGCGAGGTTGAGGTCCTCGATCAGGATTCGCCACGACACCCCGTCCACGGCCAGGTGATGCACGATCATCACCAACCGACCCATGGGTGCGGCCCACAGCGCGCTCAGCATCACCCCGGCGGCGGGATTCAACCGCGACCGGGCGTCGAGCACCTCCTCATCGGTCACCTCGTCGACGGTCCGCAGGCACGAATGCGCATCCACCGACCCGGCTTCGGGCACCGTCAACGACCAGCCCCCGGCACCGTCGTCGTCGACCCGAAGCCGGAGGGTGGCATGCCGATCCAACAGGGCCTGCAGAACCGCAATCACATCGGCCTCGGTCACCCCGACCGGGGCCTGCATCACCGCGGTCTGGTTGAACTGATCCACCGGGCCCGCTACGTCCTGCAACCAGCGGATAATCGGGGTGGCCGGCACCGGACCGACACCGTCATCGATCACCTCATCGGAACCGGCCACAACACCTGCCACCCGAGCCAACCGGGCCACGGTCTGCTCGACGAAAAAGTCGCGCGGCCGCAACGCCACACCGGCTGCACGGGCAC
>CAIWCQ010000174.1 GCA_903911165.1 uncultured Actinomycetes bacterium
CGACCGCCCTGAGGAAGTGGACCTTCGCATCGAGACCGACGGTCCGCGGACGGGTATGTGGAGTGTTGTCCAACCGCAGTGGGTCACCCGAGTACGGCGGGCGTGTTAGACCGCTGACGCGCCGCGACATGTCCGCTAACGCACCGACGAGAGGCTGAGAAATAGCCGCACGCTGCAGAACGTCGATGAAATCCGCCGCGAGGGCCTTCAGCTGTTCACAGCGGTGATGCGAAAGGATCCGTTTCACGGCCGACCCCCACCCTCGAGAGCCTCCCGCAGCTGGGACTTCTCCTCTTCGGTGAAAGTGCTCCGAGCAACGATCCGCAGCGCCGTCTCGACGGAGTGAGATTCCGCGGCAAACAGGTCGTCGACATTGACGTCAAGCTCTTCGGCGATTCGCACAAGGGTGACCAACCGCGGCTCCCGCTCGCCGCTGACGTATCGACTCATGGCGGCCCGCGTCACCCCAATTCGCGCCGCGAGCTCCAGCTGAGTCATGTTGCGTTCAGCGAGGAGCGCCGCCAGACGCTGCGAAAAGTTAGAGGCGTCGTTCACGCAGCCCAAGTTACCATATCGGTAACATACTTCGCAGGGGCGACGTCCTCCGATCGGAAACGGTAAAATCCAGGAAGATCAATTGCTTACGGGGAGGTGCAGCGATGGAGCGAGCAAAGGCCGACGCCGTCGAAAAGGTTGCACCACTGAAGACAGCCCGAGTAGCCAAGATCGCCGCTCGCGCCGCCTCCACATCGACACGGCTTGAGAATCGCGCGGTACCGACCGGGCATGTCCGTACCAGAGGCGTGAAAAAGCTGCTTGCCGAACGCCAAGCACGTAAGCGCTGATGCCACTGCAGCCCGGATATGGGGAAACTCCCCTTTCGGGCGACGAGCTTGACGCGCTGCTCGCTCACGTGGTCGACACACTCGGACCGCCGGTCAGCAAAGCGGACATCTTCGACCTTGAATCGGCCATTTTGCAGGACGTGGCGGAGGGGTTGATCACGGACGTCTTCAACGGCGACCTCACCCTTGATGAACTGCTGACCGATCAGTTCCTCCGCGATCTTCACCGCCAGCTCTACGGCGACATTTGGACTTGGGCCGGCCGCTGGCGTTCACCCGAGATCAACCTCGGCGTGGCGCCGGAGCAGATCGCTGTCGACCTGCGAACCACCATGGATAACATCCGGTACCGCTGGGGTAATACGAAGGACTGGACTGCCCGCGAACTTGGCATTGCCGCTCACGCGGAAGGTGTCCGCGTTCATCCGTTCACAGACGGGAACGGACGGGCGACCCGACTGCACGCCGACCTGTGTTCATCGCCGCCCAGGATTCCCCCACCCATCAGTACGACTGGGACGTAGACAGGCGGCGCTACATCAAATTGCTCCGAGACTTCGACCGGGGTCGCGATGTCACCGATTTAGCGGCGTTCATCGGAATTCGGCCTCTTGAGGACTGACTGCTGCGATCCCAACGAACCGTTATCGGGCCCGCGGTCCGGACAAATCGCTCTTGTTCCCGCGATCGCCGGTCGAGACCGAGTGCATCGGCTCTACAAGAGCCTTCCGTGGACATAAACGATGAATAAACGATGACCCCGGGGCGCTAAGAGGCGTCCCACCGGGAAGAAACCGGATCTACCAGGAACTAGTAGGGCGGGTCGGGCTCGAACCGACGACCAACGGATTATGAGTCCGCGGCTCTAACCAACTGAGCTACCGCCCCGTGCACCACTGGCGCGATACGAGCCTAGCGTCCGACCCACGTAGGAGCCGCGACCTCAGTTCGTGACGACGCAGAACTCATTTCCCTCGGGGTCAAGCAGGACGATGAAATCCCCGATCGGATCTTCCCGCCGATCGGTCACCTGTGTCGCCCCCAGTTCGACACACTGATCGGCACCCTGCTCGAGATCGGCCACGAGTACATCCAGGTGAACCCGGTTCTTACCCATCTTCACTTCGGGCACCTGCTGGAACGAGACCGTCGTCGAGCCGTCGGGCATGATCACCGCGACCCACTCACCCGATTCGCGCACCGGAGTTCCGCCGAGCACCGCCGCCCAGAACTGGGCGAGTGAGTCACAGTCGTGGCAGTCGATCACCACTTCAGAGAGCTTGCCGATCGCCATCAGGAGTAGACCGGTTGCCCGTCGGCATCGATCGTGTACAGCGATGTGCCCTGCTCCACCCGCGGAGCATCGGCTCGCAGTGCCACCGCAATCTTGTTGCTGGCGTTGCGCATCACATCCAGCGTCAATTCGCGGGCCTGGGCCGGCGGGAAGTGTTGCAGCACATCGGCGGCGACGGCGGGATCGATGCGCGACGGCGACCAGATCAGCGCGTCGGCGTAGCGCAGCGCCGCCTTGTGGCCGTCGGTGAGCGAACGCGAATCCTCGTAGCGCTCGATATCGTCGTACAGGCTTTCCGACCCGCCCGAATCCAGTGCGGCGCTGTCACGCAGCGACTTACACAACCGGCAGTTGTGCGCGACCGCCCCGCGCAGTCGGACCACTTCGGTAGTGACCGGGTCCAGCGACCGCAGGCGCGCGACTCCGGGCAGCAGATGGTTGAACACGACATCCGAGGCGTCGATGCCAGCATCCCATTTCGGCTCAGAAGGTATCCAGTCCACCGGTAGGCCCAGCGCCGTCAACCCCACGGCGACCCGTGGCAGGAAGTCTGCGATGTACATCTGCATGACCGCACCGAAAGCTCCACGACCGAGCGCCCCGGTCAGTGCCGCGCGCTGGGAGTCGGTGATCTCCGACACATCGGTGCTGAACTGCTCGGCGAAGTCGGCGACGACGGTCTCGACATCCGAGTGCGGTTGGGCCGCAGCGAGTTCGGATACCAACGCGGGCAACGACACAGCCCCCGCACACTTCGCGCGGATCAGTCCGATCAGTCGCTGCTGTCCCACCGGGGACTGCACGGTGAGTCGGCTCAGCCAGGTGTCGATTTCGTCTGCGGCCACAGTTGATTATTGCGCCTGGCTGACCGAGGACATGTGGAAGTCGGGAATCCGCAGGGTCGGCATCACCGCGCGAGTGGCCCAGTCGCTCCACTCCCGCGGCAGCGTCTTTTCGGGAATACCCGCTTCCGTGGCCCGGCGCAGCAGATCCAGCGGGCTCTCGTTGAACCGGAAGTTGTTGACCGCTGCGGTGACCTTGCCGTCCTCGATCAGGTAGACGCCGTCCCGCGTGAGTCCGGTCAGCAGCAGTGTGGTGGGGTCGACGGTCCTGATGTACCACAGGGTTGTCAGCAACAAACCTCGCTCGGTGGCGGCGATCATCTGGTCGAGATCCGAGGTGCCTCCGGTCATCAGAAGGTTGTCAGCGGGCACCGCGGGAGCGGTACCGAACTCGGCAGCCGCGGCTCGCGGGTAGACCAACGAGGCAATGGCGCCGTCGCGGATCCAGTCCACTCGGTCGATGCCCAATCCGTTGTCGAACACCGAGAGTCGCTCCGAACCAGCGGCGGTGTGGACGAACGGCGCACACTCGAGTCCGGGCGCAGAAGGATCGGAGTACATCGTCAACGCCAGATCGGTGAGCTTCTCCCCGACCCGGGTTCCCCCTCCCGGCGCCGACAGCGCGGTGCGGCCCTCCTGCGCACCGCGTCCATCCATTGACCAGCCGAGATAGATCATCATGTCCGCCACCGTCGAGGGCGGCATCAGGGTTTCGTAGCGACCGGCCGGCAACTCGATGGTGCGCTCGGCCCACCCCAACCGGACTGACAGGTCTTCGAGCATCGAGTCCACCGGCACATCGATGAACCACGGAGTGCTCACCCCGGCCCAGGCACTGGCCGTTCCACGCTTGGCGTTGATCTCCACCGAACCGGTCGGCTGGGTGAAGCGACGACGAAGCCCGGTGGAGGTGCCCACCAAGGTCGTCTCCACCACATGGTGGGCGTAGCCGTAGAGCCGGTCGGCGCCAGCGAATCCCGCCGATAGGGCGCGGGCGACCTCGGCGAACGCCCCCGCGCCGGTTGTCGGTACCGGGTCGCCCCAGTCAGCCGGCTCGCCGGATCCGGTGAGTAGTGGCGCGTTGTCACGAGCTCCCGGTGCCGCGTGGGCCGCATCGGTGGCGGCAAGGACCAGTGCCGCAATAGCGTCCGGATCGACAGCGCTTGAGCCACGCGTACCAACCCGCGCGGTATCACCCTGGCGCACAATAGAGATAACGGCAGTCGTGCGACTCGTAGAGACGCCGTTGGTGGTCATCGAGTTGCCCGCCCAACGCAGCGACGCCTCCGCGCGATCGGAGACGATCACGATCGTCTCGTCGGATCGCCCGGAGGCCGCGGCAGCCTGCAACCCTAATTCGACGACCTGCTGTGCCGGGATCATCCGCGGCCCGACTCGGTGCGGGTATTGAGCACGTTCACGCCCCGGAACAACGCCGACGGACATCCGTGGCTGACCGCAGCTACCTGACCCGGTTGAGCCTTCCCGCAGTTGAATGCCCCGCCGAGCCGCCACGTCGAAGGCCCGCCGACAGCTTCCATGGAGTTCCAGAAGTCGGTGGTGGTGGCCTGGTACGCGACGTCGCGCACCTGCCCGTCCAGGCGGCCGTCGCGAATCCGGAAGAACCGCTGACCGGTGAATTGAAAGTTGTAGCGCTGCATGTCAATCGACCAACTCTTGTCGCCAACGATGTAGAGGCCGTCGCTCACCCGGCCGATCAAGTCCGCCGTGCTCAGATCGTCGGTTCCGGGTTGCAGCGACACATTGGGCATCCGTTGGATCGGCACGTGGTGCGCGGAGTCTGCGTAGGAACACCCGTTGGAGCGCGCTTGCCCGAGTCGCTTAGCGAACACCCGATCTAACTGGTAGCCGACGAAGATCCCCCTCCGCACCAGATCCCACTGCTGGGCCGCCACCCCCTCGGCGTCGTAACCGATTGTGGCAAGGCCGTTTTCGACGGTGCGGTCGGCGGTGACGTTCATCACCGGCGAGCCGTAGCGCAGGGTATTCAACTTATCCGGGGTGGCGAAGGAGGTCCCCGCGTAGGCGGCTTCGTAACCAATCGCCCGGTCGTACTCGGTGGCGTGTCCGATGGACTCGTGGATCGTCAGCCAGAGATTGGTCGGGTCGATCACGAGATCCGTCGGTCCAGCGACGACGCTGGGTGCCTTGGTTTTCTCGGCCAACAGAACGGGAAGTTCGGCGAGTTCGCCCGACCAGTCCCATACCTCGTCGCCGGCCAGTGCCTCCCAGCCGCGGCCGGTGGGCGGAGCCAGCGTGCGCATCGACTCGAAACTGCCCGACGCCGGGTCCACGGCCACCGCCTCCAGCGCCGGCATGGTGCGCACCCGCTGCTGCGTGACCGAAGATCCGAAGGTGTCGGCGTAGAAGGTCTGCTCCTTAACGCTCATGACCATCGCCGACACGTGGTCCACCCCGTCGGATGCCAGTAGGCGGCCGGAATACTCGCCCAGCAGAGCAACCTTCTCATCGGTGGGGATGGCGAACGGGTCGATGCGGTAGTCAGAAACCCAGGTGGCATCGGGGTAGACCGGTTCGTCGGCCAGTTCGATCCGCTCGGCGTTGAGCGCGGCCAGTGTCACCGCCACGCCCACCGCGTGGCGGGCGGACTCCGCGGCGATATCCGGGCGCAGTCCAGCGTGGGAGGCGAAACCCCAGGTGCCGTCTACGATCACCCGCACCGCCAGACCCACCTCGCGGTCCAGCACCGCCGACTCCAACTCGCCATCGCGAAGCTGCACGATCTCGGTGGTGATGGCGTGAACCCGCAGGTCAGCGTAGCTCGCTCCGCCGGCGGCGGCCGCCGAGAGCGCGGCGTCGGCCAGGTGCGAAAGCGGCAGCGCAAGAAAGTCCTCGTCGATGCCGTGGCGCGGGCTCACGCCTCCACCGTAATGGGGCGGGCCCCCGGTCAGTCAGTGGCGCGGTCGGCTCGAACCTGGCGCACGGCTCGTACCTGGCGCTCAGGACCGACGGCGCGGCGCTGATGAACCTGGCGCGTCTCGTCGCCCAGGACCGCGGCGGCCTGGTCGGGTAGCGCAGGTGCCGCCGCGATTGCTGACCCGAGATCCGGCGCTGCGGCAGACCGAGCGACCCGGGCAGATTGAGGGGCTGCGGCAGACCGATCGGCTCGGGCAGACTGTGCGGCTGC
>CAIWCQ010000175.1 GCA_903911165.1 uncultured Actinomycetes bacterium
CATCGCGACGCCGAGTTCGCCCTCGCACCACCGTCGATAAACGGCGGTAAACTGCGCGATCGCGTCGTCGTCAGTGCGATCCTCCAGATCACCGGCTTGCACCTCGTGTATTCCGCCGACTTCGGTTGCGGCCATGGCGAACTCGGCGCTGATCTCGACCGCAGTCTGCGCCGCTCGCCGGGCGATCGAGTGTAGAAGCAGGCCGGGGGGATCGCGCCGGGCACGGGCGAACTCTCGCGCCTGTTCGCGGCCGGCTTCAGTGAGTTCGGCACCCGGTGGCCGGGTGTCGAGTCGACGTTCGAGGTTGGCGTGCGACTGGCCGTGTCGGACGAGGATCAAACGTCCGCTCATGGCCTGCCGTCGCGTAAGTGCGTCAGCCACCGGTCGGCCTCATCGAGTTGAGGCGGCAATGCCCCTGCCGCGGCGCCGGTCGGCCAGGATCCGAGGTAGCGAACCTCCGCGCAGCGGCGGTACAGCGCCTTGAGCGCCTCGGCTACCGCACTGTCGTCGATATGACCCACGCAGTCGAGGAAGAACACGTAGGTCCCCAGGCCGGTACGGGTGGGCCTGGACTCGATGCGGGTCAGGTCGATGTCGCGGATGCCGAACTCGCTCATCGCCGACACCAGGGCTCCGGGCGCGCTGTCGATCCGCAGCACCACCGAGGTGCGATCCGCACCCGTGCGAGCCGGCGGCACGCCGGGTCTTCCCACGAGCACGAAACGGGTGCGGGCGTTGGGCTCATCGACGACATCGTCGGCCAATGAGGACAACTCGTAGCGCTGGGCCGCCAACGCGGTGCTGACGCCGGCATCGGCACGGCCGGCGATGACATCAAGTGCGGCCGCAGCGTTTGAATGTGCCGGCACCACTTCCGCATCGGGCAGATGCGCGGCCAGCCAGCGTCGCACCTGGGCCGCGGCTACCGGGAACGCCGCCACGCGTCGCACCTGTCCGGGCGTTATCCCCGGCCGGGTGACGATGCTGAAGGACACATCCAGAGTCAGTTCGGAATAGATCTGCAACGGCGGGCCGCCGGCCAGACTATCCAGGGTGGGAAGCACGCTGCCTTCGATTGAGTTCTCGATCGGAACGCAGGCGAACTCGGCGGCGCCGGACCGGACGGCCTCCAGTGCGGTCGGCGTGCTCTCCACCGGTTCGGGCCGGGCTTCGCCCCCACCCGGCACCATTCCCGCGCCGGCCATCGCCAACAGTGCCGCTTCGGTGAAGGTCCCCTCCGGGCCGAGGTAGGCGATGCGTGACACGCCTCAACACTATCGTCTGTCGAAGAAGCGCCCGTGGCTGAGAACCTGCGGCGCACGAGGCACTACCGTTGCTTCCCGTGGACGCCACCCGCGGCGAGTTCCTGATCACCGATCGCCGAACCCTGCGAATCGAGGTCGGGGTCATGCTGGCCGTGACGTTCGGCGTCAGCGCGTTCATTGCCGTTTTCCGACTCGCTGACGCAGTGCTATCCGGGCTGCCCGGCTATCGGGTGCGACTCAACCCCAATCAATCCCGCTTCGACCTGATCAATCTCGGGCTGAATTTGGTGTCGGTCGGTCAGTTGGTGGCATGGGGGGCGCTGGCTCTCTATCTGCTGTGGCGAAGTCGCATCAGGCCAGCTGACATCGGTTTGGGCCGGTTACGTTGGCGCACCGACCTTCTGGGCGGGATGGGCTTGGCGGCGCTCATTGGGATTCCTGGCCTTCTGTTCTATCTCGCCGCCCGCACAATGGGCCTGAATGCCGAGGTGGAGCCTGCGGCCTTGCACAGTTCCTGGTGGCGGATCCCGGTACTCGTGTTGGCGGCGTTCGCCAACGGATTCGCCGAAGAGGTGGTCGTGGTGGGGTATCTGATCACCCGCCTGCGCCAACTCGGGATGACATCGGGCCAGGCGGTGCTGACGTCGAGTGTCCTGCGAGGTGCCTACCACCTCTACCAAGGCTTCGGTGCCGGCCTGGGTAACGTGGTGATGGGCCTGGTATTCGGATACGCCTGGTGCCGGACCGGTCGGCTCTGGCCACTGGTGATCGCACACGGACTGATCGACACCGTGGCGTTTGTCGGCTACACCCTGGCGGTCGGCCACCTGGGTTGGCTCCGTTGAACGATCAGCAACGTTTGAAGGATCAACTGCGTTGAACGAACAATCGCCACTGGGGACGGATCCGCCAACAGAACCCATCACACGTCAGAAACGTCCGACGCGTCCGCCGCCCGCGCGTGAGCCCGCACCGGTGATCCCACGCGACACGTCGGCCCCGCGTCCGTCGGCCCCGCGTCCGTCGACCCCGCGTCCGGCACCGCGACTGCCCCGCCCGCTTCCGCCAGTGCCCGGTCCGCGACCGCCATCACCGCCTCCCCGGCCGAGCTTCCGACGACCACCGCCACCGCCACCTCCACGAGCCACACCACCACCGGCGCCACCCGCACCGGCGCCGCGGGCACGGCCGTCCGCGGCCAAACAGGCTGGGCGGCGGCCGGCCCGACCCGCCCGCCCCAGTCAATCCACCCGAAACCCGCGGAGCCCGCAGCCCCCACGGTCCCGTCGGACCGCCACCAAAAGGACAGCACATTGGGGTAGACGAATTGCGTTGAGCGCCTTGACTATCGGTCTTGTCGCAATCACCGCGATGCTGACCACAGCGATCTGGATCGAGTCATCGCTGCGACGCATCGACGTGTTCGGCGCGTACCCCGATCGTCCTGCGGCCGCCAGTGGCACCAACTGGCTGCTGGTTGGCTCCGACAGCCGCGCAGACCTCACACCGCAGCAGCAGATCGAGTTGTCTACCGGCGGGGACATCGGCAACGGCCATACCGACACCATCCTGCTGGTGCACGTTCCGGCAATTGGCTCAGCTCAGCCGCCGACTCTGGTGTCCATCCCGCGCGACTCCTACGTCGACATCCCGGGCTACGGAGCGGACAAGATCAACACCGCGTTCGCCCAGGGTGGCCCGGCCCTACTGGTGCAGACCGTGGAGCAGAACACCGGTATCGCCTTGGACCACTACGTCGAGGTCGGGTTCGGCGGGTTCGGCGGCGTCGTCGACGCCCTCGGCGGGGTTGAGATGTGCCTGCCTGAGCCCATCGCCGACCCACTGGCCGGTATCGACCTGCCGGCCGGCTGCCAGCGGCTCAACGGACGCAACGCGCTGGGCTACGTGCGCAGCCGAGCAACGCCTCGGTCGGACCTCGATCGGATGAGTCACCAACGGGACTTCGTGTCGGCGATGCTGCGCCGCGCGGAGAGTCCGGCCGTCTGGCTTAACCCCCTTCGGTGGTACGGCACGTCGCACGCGTTGGTGGCAGCGCTGAGCGTCGAGAGCGATGGGCATGTGTGGAACCTCGCCCAACTGGGCTGGGCGTTGCGCGCGGTGGGCACTGCGGTCACCGTGCCGATCGGTGAGTTCACCGACAACGACTCGGGTTCGGTGGTCGTCTGGGACTCCGCAGCCGCCGCCGCGCTATTCGACGCCCTGCGCAGCGATTCGCCGATCCCCCAGTCGGTGCTCGACGCCCAGCCGTGACGGGGTGGCGGACGGGCGTAATCGATTCAGAGCGGATCGCGGGAAATATCCTCGCGGTTGGTATCGCGCAATCCCCCGTGTAGCCAGGCCCTGGTCCGGCCGGGATGGTTGGTCGCGATCCAGCCCACTCCGATGTCCCGGCAGAATTCCACATCCTCGTATTGGTCGACGGTCCAGCAGTACATCGCCCGACCTTGCGCGGCGGCCCGGTCCACCAGGTCGGGATGCTCGCGCAAGGTGGCAATCGACGGGCCGACCGCAGTCGCGCCGACGGTGGTCGCCGCGCCACCGCCGAGATACCGCGCGGTTTCCCCGAGCAGGACGGTGGGTAGCATCGGGGCCGCCCGGCGGATGCGCCACACCGCCGCGGCCGAGAAGGACATCACCACGGCGCGGGACAGATCCGCCGACGCCGGAGAGGCGATGCCGTAGCGGTTGAGCAACGCCAGCACCTTGCTTTCCACCAAGGCGCCGTAGCGCACCGGGTGTTTGGTCTCGATGAAGATCTTCACCGGCCGTCTCCAGTCCAGCACCATTGCCAGCAACTCATCGAGGGTGAGCAGGCCGGTGTCGTCGGGGGCGCCGCCCTGATCGCGACTGGTATGCCAAGCGCCCCAGTCGAATTGCTTCAGTTCGGCCAATGTCATATCACTGACCAGACCGGTTCCGGTCGAGGTGCGATCAACTCGCCTGTCGTGAACGCACACCAGGTGCCCGTCGAGCGTGAGACGCACGTCGCACTCGACCCCGTCGGTGCCCTCCTGCAAGGCCAGTTCGTAGGCGGCCAGAGTGTGTTCGGGACGGTCGGCCGACGCACCGCGGTGAGCCACCACGAACGGGCGGTGTTTCCCGCGCGCCGCGGCCGACTCGGACATGAACTACGCCACCGGCTCCCGCTGCCCGGCCTGGAGCCCCGCTTCGAGTTCGACGTCTTCGGGAGCATCACCGGGAAAATCGTCCGGATTCTCTTCCGGCACGATTACCCAGCGATGCAGCGGGCGTTCTACCGATTTGCGGACGAAGGTGTTGAACACCCGCCACAACAGCAGCAGCACCGCCAGACCTGCCAGGTAGGCGATGATCACGGTCACTGTGTTATCGGCGATCGCCTGCGCTTCGGTGGCCGAACTGGTCAACATCGCCCACGCCGAAATCGCGGTGGAGAAGATCCACGCGACCCACCACAACACGATGGGACCGCGCAGCCGCGCTTCGGACTGCTCGGCACGGGCCAATTCGATCAAAAAGACCGGCGCCCAAACAAGATTCACGACCGGAATCAAGCAGCCGGCCCACAGCTCCCACTCCGATCGCGGGTCATCGTGGCCGAGAAACCTGAACACTGCGGCTCGCCGCCCGACCAACCACGAAGTCATCGTTGCGGCGGTGACGATCACCGCGACCATCGCCGCCAGGCTGACCAGCACACCCATCAACAACGTGCCGTTGGCCACTAGTGGGGGCAGGAGTGTCGTTCGATTGATGAGCAGCAATAGATACCGCAGGATGTGCCCCAGCGCGGCGAGGCTGAACACAGCCGCCGAGGCCAGCAGTGCGGCCCGCACCGCAGTGGCCGACGCGCTTTTCCGCTGCTCCTGGCCGACCACGGGCACATCGGCCGCGGGACGGTCGGCAAGACCCCAGCGCGGGATGGTCTGATAGCGCGGGGTCGGGCCGAGTGACTGGCGGCGGGTCCGCGGTGGCGGCGGCGGTCCGGGCCGGACCGCGATCCACCGGAAGCCCGTGCGCGCCTTGACCGCATCGCGTTGGGCGCGAGGTTGATCCAGGTTCACCCGACCGGCTGGGGGCCGGCCCACCGGCGGTGGCGGCGGCGCCAGCAGGGCGCCGTTGCAGCGTGGGCACCACACCCGTTGGGTGTCCCGCACGTTCCACCGCGCAGCGCACCGGGAACACACCTGAATCACGGTTCCAGCCTATAACCGATACCGACGGCCATCCCGGTGTGCGAGCGAGCGCCTGGGACTGCAGTGGGGCGAAAGTGGCACACAGTGCCGAATACTCCCGATTTAACTTTCAGCAATACCTGGCCTATCCACAATCTCCACAGGACTATCCACAGCCCTTCCGGGCACCGAATGGCCACTGAACTGTGCTTATCCGGATCGCTCATCATCGGGTCTGTGGATAACCCGACCGCGGTTCCAGCGCTGATCAACAGGCTGGGGAGCCGCCGGCGAAGTGTATTGGCACGCTAACGGGCCACCGCACCCGCCGCGACTCACCGGTTGACACGCCGATCGGCATTGCGGGACCTGAATCCCACCGACGCGGGCTTCGCACCCGAACAGATTGAAGGTCGGGCGATCGCGGGCTATGCTCGCGATCTCGCCGGGTGCTGTGACTAATTTCACCGGCCCGCGCCGAGTCGGTACGTTGACCATCCAGGCCAGGGGGTTGCGATGACGTTTCAGCCACTCGATGCGGCCTCTTCTGGCCAATCGCCGTGGACGACTTTGGGTCCATCGGCTTTGGGTTCATCGCCGGCTAGCAGGTCCTACCTGATGGCCGCCGTGCGGGCGGGAGTCATCGCACTGGTTCTCCTGGGCGTTCTCGCCCTCGTTGTCCTGTTCTGACCCGGCCACCTGCTCGAACCACGGTTGAGTGGTCCCGACGTCGCCGTCGACTCCTTGCGGAGTGCGCGGTGATAGAGCAAGGTGATGCCCGGATCACACCGCACAACCACTAAGGAATCTCGTGGCTGACTACACCCTGCCGGAATTGGACTGGGACTACGGGGCACTGGAGCCCCATATCTCGGGGGAAATCAACGAACTGCACCACAGCAAGCATCACGCCGCGTACGTGGCGGGGGCCAATGCCGCGGTCGCTAAACTCGCGGAGGCGCGTGCCAACGACGACCATTCCGCCATCTTCCTCAACGAAAAGAACCTCGGCTTCCACCTCGGCGGCCATGTCAACCATTCCATCTGGTGGAAGAACCTGTCCCCCAACGGAGGTGACAAGCCCACCGGCGAGCTTGCGGCCGCCATCGACGATGCTTTCGGCTCGTTCGACAAGTTCCGGGCCCAGTTCACCGCAGCCGCCAACGGTCTGCAGGGCTCGGGCTGGGCGGTGTTCGGATACGACAGTCTCGGTGGCCGGCTACTCACGTTCCAGCTCTACGACCAGCAGGCGAACGTGCCGCTGGGCATTATTCCGCTACTGC
>CAIWCQ010000176.1 GCA_903911165.1 uncultured Actinomycetes bacterium
CTCCGGCTCGGCGCTGAAGTTGGTGTATTGCGCATATTTAGCCGCAATCTTGAGGGTGACTTTCTCACCACCGCCGGCGATCCACAGTGGAATCCCGTTTTGCTGCAAGGGTTTAGGAGCGACTATTGCTCCGTCTACCTGGTAGTGCTTACCGTTAAAGCTCACCCGGCCATCGCGCCAGGCATCGCGCATGATCTGGACACCCTCATCCAGGCGCGCCAGACGCACCCCGGCGGAGGGGAATCCATATCCGTACGCACGCCACTCATGCTCATACCAGCCGCCGCCGATACCCATCTGAAGCCGGCCACCGGAGATCACATCGGTGGTGGCCGCGACCTTCGCCAGATACGCCGGGTTGCGATAACTCATCGCTGTGCACATCTGACCGATTTTGATCCGCGAGGTCGTCGCGGCGTACGCGGCCATCAGGGTCCAGGCTTCGTGGGTGGCTTCGTCGCTCGGCATCGGCACGGTGTGGAAGTGGTCATAGACCCACAGCGAATCCCATGCTCCGGCGTCGGCGTAGGTTGCCAAATCGCGCATCACCGGCCAATGGTCTTCGGGTGGAATGCCCACCAGGTCCATGCGCCAGCCTTGCGGGATGAACAGTCCGAATCGCATGCGGTGAACTCTACGGCGAAAGTCGGCTCACAATACCGGCAACAGGTGGCGCAGGATCGTGGCCGACTGTGCCGCCACCTCGTCGACGAAGGCGGTGAAGTCGAAACTGGATTGGCCCCCTGCCAGGTCGGAAAGAGCGCGAATGACCAGCCAGGGGATGCCGAAACTCTCGCACACCTGGCCGACCGCGGCGCCTTCCATCTCCACGGCTTGCCCGCCCAACTCCGAGTGCAGCCGGGTTCGGGTCACCTCACAGTGCAGGTACTGGTCGCCGGTCAATATCGTTCCGTAAGCGACCCGGGGTGCCCGGTCACCGCCACCGGCGTCGCGGGATAACGGGGTGAGCGCGAAGCCCTCGAGATGGTCCCGGACCCGGGTCAGCAGCGCGGAGTCGATCGCGTAGCCGAATTGAGTGGTGGGGTTGAGAAAGGGAACGTGGCCGGCTTGATAGGCCTGCAGGCGGGAGTCTTCGATGACGCCGGCGTCATGCTGGATCGCGTGATCGGCGATCACCACGTCGCCGATCCGCAGCGCTGGATCCAAACCGCCCGCGACGCCGGAGAAAGCGATCGCTCGGCATTCGAATCGGTCGGCGAGCAGGGTGGCCACTAGCGCCGCATTGACCTTGCCCATCCCGGCCCGGGCCAGAACCACCGGGTGACCGTCGAGTTCGCCGACGCTGAACTCCACCCCGGCCGCCCGGTGGGTGCGTGCCACCGTCGTCGCAGTCAGGAGGTGGGTGTGTTCCTGCGGCAGTGCGCAGAGAAGTCCGACGGTCACGGGCCTGTCCGCCTCGCAGTGCGTTCGACTACTTCAGTAGTGATGCCGGTGGAGTGAATCGGTCACCATAGCGGGCAGCCAGTTCCTTGGCGCGCGCCACGAACGCGGTCTTACCGCCGGGATAGCCGGTGATGTACTGCGCGGCACCACCGGTCCACGGCGGGAAGCCGATGCCCATGATCGAGCCGATATTGGCGTCCGCTGTCGTGGTGATCACGCCCTCGTCGAAGCACTTCTGGGTCTCCAGTGCCTCGGCGAACAGCATCCGGTCGATCATGTCCTGCAGGGGCGGAGTGGAACTGCCCGACTTGAACTCCGCACGCAGGCCGGGCCACAGCTGGGTCCGCTTGCCGTCGGTGTACGCATAAAACCCCGCACCGGAGAGCCGCGACGGCCGACCGAGCGCGATCATCTTCTCCACCACGGCCTCAGCCGGGTGCGGGACATGGACGCGTCCCGCATCTTCTACGCCCTTTCGCGTAGCGACGGCGATCTTGTGCATCAGCTCCATGTTGAGCTCGTCGGAGAGTTGCAGCGGTGGCGCGGGGTAGCCGGCCTGGGTGCCGGCGTGCTCGATACTGGCCGGCTCGACACCCTCGCCGAGCATGGCCAACGCCTCATTGATGAAGGTGCCGATGACCCGGCTGGTGTAGAAGCCGCGGCTGTCGTTGACCACGATCGGGGTCTTGCCGATAGCCAGGGTGTAGTCGAAAACCCTTGCCAGCGCGTCATCGGAGGTCTTCTCGCCCTTGATGATCTCGACCAGTGGCATCTTGTCCACCGGGGAGAAGAAGTGAATCCCGATGAAGTCCTCCTGGCGCTTCACCCCCGTTGCCAGACCGGTGATAGGCAACGTTGAGGTGTTGGATCCCAGCACCGCATTGGGCTCGACGATGTCCTCGATCTCACCGAAAACCTTGTGCTTGAGTTCCTGGCTCTCGAAGACGGCCTCGATCACGAAGTCCACCCCGGCGAAGTCCTTGGCGTCGGCGGTCGGGGTGATCCGGCCCAGCAGCGTCGCGGATTTCTCCGCCGTCGTCTTGCCACGCTCGAGTGCTTTGGCCTCGATCTTCTCCGAGTAGGCCTTGCCCTTGTTGGCGGCCTCGATGGTCACATCTTTGAGCACGACGTCGAATCCGGACTTGGCCGAGACATAGGCGATGCCCGCGCCCATCATGCCGGCGCCGATCACGCCGATCTTGGTGATCGGGGTCTTGCCGATGCCCTCGGGGCGCGAACCACCGGCGTTGATGGCCGCCATGTCGAAGAAGAACGCTTGAATCATGTTCTTGGCGACGGGGCCGGTGACTAACTCGGTGAAATAGCGGCTCTCGATACGGGTGGCGGTGTCGAAGTCGACCTGTGCGCCCTCCACGGCAGCAGCGAGGATGGCCCGCGGCGCGGGCATCGGCGCACCCTTGAGTTGGGTGCGAAGCAGCGACGGGAACGACGGCAGGATCGCGGCCAGCGCCGGGCTGGCCGGGGTGCCGCCGGGCATCTTGTATCCCTTGGCGTCCCACGGCTGGGTGTGCGCCTCCGGATTGGCTTTGATCCACGCCTTAGCGGCCGGAACCACGTCGGCAGCAGTGTCGACGAGTTCGTCGACGAGCCCGGCGTCCTTCGCCTTCTTCGGGCTGAATCGGGTGCCCTGGCTCAGCACGTTCACGAACGCATTCTGGATGCCGAACATCCGGACCGTCCGGGCGACACCGCCACCGCCGGGCAACAGGCCCAGCGAAACCTCGGGCAGGCCGATCGCGCTGCCCTTGACGTCCGCCGCGATCCGGCGATGACAGGCCAGTGCGATCTCCAGGCCGCCGCCGAGGGCGGCGCCGTTGATGGCCGCAACCACCGGCTTACCTAGAGTCTCCAGCGCACGCAGGTCACGCTTGATCTCCTCGACCTCGGCGAAAATCTCGCCGGCGTTCTCCGGCCCGGCGTTGATCATCGCCTTGAGGTCGCCGCCGGCGAAGAAGGTCTTCTTGGCGGATGTGACCACCACACCGGTGATCGAATCCTTCTCGGCGACAAGGCGCTGCACGGCCTTATGCATCGACTCCTTGTAGTGCTCGTTCATCACGTTCGCCGACCCGGTCGGGTCATCGAGAGTCAGGGTGACAATGCCGTCGGCATCGGAATCCCACTTGATGGTGTTCTCTGCCATGGTTTTTCGCCTACTCCTTCGTGTGGCTGCGGTTCAGATACGTTCGATGATGGTGGCGACACCCATGCCGCCGCCGATACACAGCGTGATGAGGGCGCGCTTGGCACCGCGACGCTCCAGCTCGTCGACCATGGTGCCGGTGATCATGGCGCCGGTGGCGCCCAACGGGTGCCCCATCGCGATCGCGCCGCCGTTGACGTTCAGTTTCTCGTCGGGGATGCCCAGATCCTTCTGGAACTTCAGCACCACCGAGGCAAAGGCCTCGTTGAGTTCGAACAGATCGATGTCGTCGACGGTCAGGCCGGCCCGAGCGAGCACCTTTTCGGTAGCGGGGGTGGGGCCCACCAGCATGATGGTCGGGTCGGCACCGCTGGTGGCGGTGGCGACGACACGCGCCCGCGGCGTCAGGCCGTTAGCCTTACCGGCCTTCTCATTACCGATCAGGACCAGGGCGGCACCGTCGACGATGCCCGAACTGTTGCCGCCGGTGTGGACGTGATGGATCTTCTCCACCCAGTGGTACTTCTGCAACGCAACATCATCGAAGCCGGCCATCGCAGCCATCGCCTCGAAGGCGGGCTTGAGTTTGCCCAGGCCCTCGGCGGTGGTGTCGGGGCGCATGTGCTCATCGTGATCAAGTATCAGCAGACCATTCTGGTCCCGCACCGGCACAACAGATTTGGCGAAGTATCCTCCCGACCAGGCCGCCGCAGCGCGTTCCTGGGAACGCAACGCGTAGGCGTCGACGTCGTCGCGGGAGAAGCCCTCGATGGTGGCGATCAGGTCGGCACCGATGCCCTGCGGCACGATGTAGGCGTCGTAAACGGTGGCTGGATCGGAGAACATGGCGCCACCGTCGGAACCCATCGGTACCCGGCTCATCGACTCCACGCCACCGGCGTACACCAGATCGTCCCAGCCGGAGCGCACCTTCTGAGCGGCGGTGTTGACTGCCTCCAGACCCGAGGCGCAAAACCGGTTGAGTTGGAAGCCGCCGACAGTGTCGGGCATGCCCGCCGCGATCACCACGGTGCGGGCGATGTCGGCGCCCTGATCACCGACCGGCGAGACGCAGCCCAGCACGACATCGCTGATCATGTTCTCGTCGATGTTCGGGTGGCGCGAGCGCATTTCGTCGATCAGACCGGTGACCAGGTTCAGCGGCTTGACCTCGGTCAGTGCGCCGTTCTTTCCCTTGCCGCGGGGAGTACGGATGGCCTCGTAGATGAAAGCTTCTTCGGACATGGCGGTTTCCTCTTCGGACAGTGGAGAGCTTTTCGGGGATTCGCAGAGCAGGTCCGAGCCTAGCCCCTGGTTCCGAACGGCTGGCAACCTGCCCGGCCAACCTGTTGGTTGAGTGCCGTTCGTCGAGTGTGCCGCCAGCGCGACGTTGGACGCCGAACGCGGCGCTGGCGCGACGCTGGACGTACCTGGCTACGCTCACGGCTATGACGGTCGAGCGGCTGCGCCCCTACTCGGTCAACGTCTTCGCCGCGATGTCAGCGCTGGCCGCTGAGGTGGGCGCGGTCAATCTTGGGCAGGGTTTCCCCGACGAGGACGGCCCGCCCGCGATGCTGGAGACCGCGCGCCACGCGATCTCCGATGGGGTCAACCAGTACCCGCCGGGCCCCGGCATCGCGGCCCTGCGCCAGGCGATCGCCGCCCAGCGCGCCCGCCGCTACCGAGTCGATTTCGATCCCGACAGCGAGGTGCTGGTCACCGTCGGCGCCTCCGAAGCGATCGCCGCCGCCGTGCTCGGCCTGGTCGAGCCGGGATCGGAGGTGCTGTTGATCGAGCCGTTCTTCGACACCTACTCGCCGGTGATCGCCATGGCCGGCAGCAGACGCGTCTCGGTGTCACTGGTGCCCGACGGCAGCGGCTTCGCCCTCGATGTCGACGCGGTGCGTGCAGCGATCACCCCGAGCACCCGGGCGATCATCGTCAACTCGCCACACAACCCGACCGGCATGGTGATGTCCGACGACGAACTTCGCGCGCTGGCCGAACTGGCAGTCGAGGCCGACCTGCTGGTGATCGCCGATGAGGTCTACGAGCACCTGGTGTTCGACGGCAGGCGCCATCTGCCCATCTCGACCTACCCGGGGATGGCTCAGCGCACGGTGACCGTCTCGAGCGCGGCCAAAATGTTCAACTGCACCGGCTGGAAGATCGGCTGGGCCTGCGGGCCAGCCGATCTGGTGGCCGGTGTGCGCGCAGCCAAGCAATACCTGAGCTACGTAGGCGGGGCGCCATTCCAGCCGGCCGTGGCCTACGCACTGAACAACGAGGACGCCTGGGTGGAGTCGCTGCGGCGATCGCTGCAAGCCAAGCGCAATACGCTCGCGGACGCACTGACCGATATCGGTTTCGTGGTGCACGACAGCGCGGGAACATTCTTCCTGTGCGCGGACCCCCGGCCGCTCGGCTTCACCGACAGCACCTCCTTCTGCGCGGAACTGCCGCACCGGGCGAAAGTAGCGGCAATCCCGATGTCGGCGTTCTGTGATCCCGAGTCGGCCCGCAGCCACGAATGGAACCACCTGGTGCGATTCGCGTTTTGCAAACGCGATGAGACGTTGGACGAGGCGATCCGACGGCTGCAAACATTGCGCCGCGGTTAGCGCCTCAGCCCTTCTTCAGCTTCAGAACCTGCTTTCGCAGGCCGTCAGTGGCAGTCTCAATGGCGCCCTTGAGGGTTCGTTTGAGCAGGAAGCCGGGAATGGGGATCGACGGGTCGATGGTGATCTCAAAGCGGACCTTGGTGTTGTCGCCGTCCTGGGTCAGCGTGTAGGCCGCCTCCTGGGAACGCAGTTGCCCGGCCTTGATTAACGTCCAGCCAGCGTTGATGCCCGTCCAGTGATACTCGACGGTCTGCTCGTCGGTAATGCCGGCGGCCTTGATCTTCATCTTGACCTTTCTGGGCCGGCCGTCCGGGTAGGTGTCGATTACCTCGGAGCTCTGATATTGCGGGGACCACTCGGGTGCCGAACCGACATCGGCGATGACGTCGAGAATCTCCTTCGGAGTCGCTTCGATGATCACCTCACGCGAGCCGCTGACTGCCATGGTCCCGACACTAGCGAGAGGGGGATGCTTTACGGCGCGATTTCGCGGTAGGCCGCGACGATCGGTTCAAGTTCATCGGGCGTGGCGCCGTGCAGGATCACCGCGTCGGCGCCGTAGTCGAATTCCCGGCGAATCCGAGTCACGCACTGGCCCGCCGTACCCGTGGCCGACGGTTCCAGCCACTCATCGGGGATCAGGGTGGCGATGTGTTCGATCTGTTCGGCGGTGGCCTTATGGTCGATACCGCCACCGATCGACCCCACCACCGAATCAGCCCTGAACCGCTGCAGCACAGCAGGATCCCAGTCGTTTGTGGTCACCATCAGATCGCCATAGCCCTGCAGATAGGTGGCCAATCGCGCAACGGTCTTCTTCAGCCGTAGCTCCTCGGGCAGGTGATCACCCACAGTGGCGAAACACGACCACACCCGCACGCTGCCGGGGTCGCGGCCAGCCTCTTCGGCGGCCTGCTTGACGGTGCGCACGCATCGCGTCACCGTCTCCGGCGTGAAATACGTGTGCAGGATGACGTCGTCGAACACCCGGCCGCCCAATCGCAGCGTGTTGGGACCGAAGGCCACCAGCGCCAGTCGGATATCTTCGTTGAAGTCCGGATCGAGTACCAGGATCTGATACTTCCCAATCGGGCCGTCGTGATTGAAGATCACCTCGCCGCGCCACAGCCGCCGCATGATCTGCGCGAAGTCCTCCATCTGCGCAGTGGTCACGGCCGGAATGCCATACGCGGCGTAGATCGCGCCGATGCCCCGGCCGATGCCCAACGTGAATCGCCCACGCGAGAGTCGGTGCATCGTGGTGGCCCACGATCCGCTGATCAGTGGATGGCGGGTGTTGTGATTGGTAGCGGCGGTGGCGATCTGCATCCGCGTAGTTACCGCGCAGGCGGCGCCGGTCAGCGAAGCGGCCTCCTTGACGTTCCAGCGCTCCGAGATGAAGGCCGTGCCGAAGCCCAGTTCCTCACCGCGGCGGGCTTCGTCCATCAGAGTGGCCGGGCCCTCCCCTCCCGCGCCGGCGAGCAGGTAGTAACCGAGTTCGTCGAGTGTGCGCATTCGTGTACCTCAGATCCGGTAGTCGCCGAGCAGTCTCTTGCTGATGATCATCTTCTGAATCTCGCTGGTGCCTTCACCGATCAGCAGGAACGGAGCGTCGCGCATCAAACGCTCGATCTCGTACTCCTTGGAGTAGCCGTACCCGCCGTGGATGCGGAAGCTGGCCTGGGTGACTTCCGAGCAAAACTCACTGGCGAGGTATTTCGCCATACCGGCCTCGAGGTCGTTGCGTTGCCCGGAGTCCTTCAGTCGTGCGGCGTTGACCATCATCAGATGCGCAGCCTCGACTTTGGTGGCCATCTCGGCGAGTTGGAACGCGATGGCCTGGTGCTCGGCGATCGGCTTACCGAACGTGCTGCGTTGCTGGGCATAACGCACCGCAAGCTCGAAGGCCCGGACTGCCACCCCGCAGGCGCGGGCGGCGACGTTCACCCGACCGACCTCGACGCCATCCATCATCTGGGCGAAACCGTGACCGGGCACACCGCCGAGGACGTCGCCGGCCGAGGCGTGGTAGCGCGAGAAGATCAGTTCGGTGGTGTCGATCCCCTTGTATCCGAGCTTGTCGAGCTTGCTCGGAATCGTCAGACCATCGAGGACTTCACCGAAGCCGCTGGGCTTTTCGACTAGGAACGCCGTGAGGTTGCGGTGCGGTGTGTCAGCGCCCTCATCGGTGCGCACCAGGACGGCGACGAGCGTGGAACTCGAACCGTTGGTCACCCACATCTTTGCGCCGTCGATGGTGTAGCTACCGTCACTTTGGCGGTCCGCACGGGTGCGGATCGCGGCGACATCGGACCCGACCTCCGGTTCGGACATCGAGAACGCGCCGCGGGTCTCCCCGGTGGCCATCCGTGGTAGCAATCGCCGCTTTTGCTCGTCGGTGCCGTGCTGCCGGATCAGGTAGGCCACGATGAAATGCGTGTTGATCACCCCGGAGATGCTCATCCAACCGCGGGCCAGTTCTTCGACGCACAGCGCGTAGGTCAGCAACGACTCCCCCAGTCCGCCGTACTCGGCGGGAATCATCAGACCGAACAGGCCCATATCGCGCATCTGGTCGACGATCTCCTGCGGGTAGATGTCAGCGTGCTCCAGTTCCTGAGCATGGGGAATGATCGCTTTGTCGACGAATTGCCTTACCGTGTCGATGATCTCGGTCTGAAACTCCGTCAAGCCGAGTGTCGAGGCAAGCCGTGTCATAGGTGCCGCCCGCCGGTGACCTCAAGGACCGTACCGGTCATATAGGACGACAGATCAGAAGCCAGGAAAAGCGCCACGGCAGCCACTTCGGATGGCTCACCGGCGCGCCCCATCGGCACCTCGGCCAATTTCGCGTCCCAAATCCGTTGCGGCATAGCTTCTGTCATCGCCGAACGGTTCAAACCGGGCGGAATGGCATTGAGGCGCACACCGAGGGGGGCGAGTTCCGTGGCTGCGGCCTTTGTCAATCCGACGATGCCGGCTTTGGCCGCTGAGTAGTTCGTTTGACCAATGAAGCCCACCTTGCCCGAGATGGACGACATGTTGATGATCGCGCCACTGCCCTGTTCGCGCATGATCGCCGCGGCCGATCGGGTGCCGTTCCAGGTGCCCTTGAGATGCACGGAGATCACTTCGTCGAACTGATGCTCGGTCATCTTGCGCAGCGTCGCATCGCGAGTGACTCCCGCATTGTTGACCATGATGTCGAGGCTGCCGAACCCTTCGACAGCGGCGGCGATAAGGCGGTCGACCTCAGAGGCCGAAGTGACGTTGCAGGCGACTGCCCGGGCGACATCAGATCCACCGAGTATCCCGGCCGCAGTCGTGGTGGCATCGATATCCAGATCGCCCAGCACCACCCGGGCGCCTTCGGCAATGAACCGTTCGGCGATCGCGTAGCCGAGGCCCTGTGCCCCACCGGTGATGACCGCGGTGCGGCCGGAAAGCAGTGACATCCGATCAACCCATCCCCGAGCGTTTCCATCGCCACGGCCGGAACTGATCGTATTCGACTGCGAGATGCCCCTGAAGTGGCCAGGGCCGGGATCGAACCGGCGACCTTCCGCTTTTCGGTCGACCATTATTAAAGGTTTCCATCC
>CAIWCQ010000177.1 GCA_903911165.1 uncultured Actinomycetes bacterium
CTTTGGCCTTCTTGGCTCTGCGCGCCGCGGCCTCGTCGTCGTCCTCGTCGTCGAGGATCTCCAATGCGGTGGTCTCGAGATCCTCGACCTCGGCCAGTGCGGTGCCACCGGTGCGCTGGCGGGCCCGCTTGCCGGTGGGGCGCAGTGGCTGGGTCAGGGCGACGGTGTCGTCTGACCCGTCGCCTGCGGCAGTGTCGAGATCGTTGCTCACCGCATGCTCCTTCATGTCGAGTCGTGAGACCGTGGTGGTCTTTGCAGTCTATTCAGTTGAGCAGGGGCGACAGGACTTGAACCTGCAACCTGCGGTTTTGGAGACCGCTGCTCTGCCAGTTGAGCTACGCCCCTCTGTGTGGCCTCCACATGATTCGCGCGCTCCCCGTTCGGTCGACCCGAACCGACGGACAGCGCGCTCACGTGGGAAAACCCGAAGTTCGAGTGTACAACGCAGCGACTGGCAGGTGGTAATCGCTATTCGCCGGCGGCCTTGCGGACCACCTGGCCGGTTTCGGGGTCCCACTTGACCGAGACCGAGTTGTCGCCCTCGTGGCCCATCAGGGTGGTGTAGGCCTCCAGGACCATGTCGCCGTCCTGGTTGGTGCAGACGTTGCGGGTGACGACGATGTCGGCGCCGAAGCGTTCGTTGACGCTCTCGATGTGCATGGCGCCGTGCAGGACGTCACCGGCCGTGATCGGCTTGTGGTAGACGAACTTCTGGTCCACCTGAATGATCTGCATGGTGTCGATGCCCACGTCGACGTGGGTGAAGAAATGCTTCTGGATGATCAGCCCGAAGATCGACACGAAGGTCAGTGGCGCGATGACCTCGGCGTAACCGAGTCCGGCGGCGGCCTCTTCGTCGTGGCTGGCCGGGTGCATGTCCTGCACCGAATGCGCGTACTGGCGGATCTGTTCGCGGCCGACGACGAAGCTGTCCGGGTACTCCCAGACCATGCCCTCGATACCGGGCTTGATCGGCACCGCTACGCCAGTTTCGCCGTGGCGACGGCGCGACCGAAGATCTTCTTGCCGCCGGTGGTGGCGGTCAGCGCGAGCGTGACGGTCTTGGTCTCCGGGTCGGTGGACTTGACCCGGCCGGTGAACAGGATCTCGGCGCCGATGCCGTCGTTGGGCACCGGCACGATCGCGGTGAAGCGCACGTTGTACTCGGTCACTGCGCCCGGGTCGCCCACCCAGGAGGTGACGTAGCCGCCACCAAGGCCCATGGTGAGCATGCCGTGGGCGATCGCGGTGTCCAGGCCGACCTGCTTGGCGATCTCGTCGTCCCAGTGGATCGGGTTCAAGTCGCCGGACACCCCGGCGTAGTTCACCAAGTCGCCCCGGGTCAGCTTGATGACCTGCTCCGGCATCTTGTCGCCGACCTTGACCGAACTGAACTCACGCAGTGTCATAGCTGAAGCCACTCTCTCCATTTTCCGCACTCCGCCCGGCCAGCGTCGTGTAGTTCTCCTGGACGACGTCGCCGTCTTCGTTAGTGATCACAACCTTATTGACCACGATGTCGGTGCCGTGGGCCTGGCGGACCTCGTGCACGTACACATCGCAGAAAAGCTTGTCACCGGCCACGATCGGGTGCAGGAATTTCAAGATCTGGTCGACGTGGACGATCTGGTGGTCGGCCAATTTGATGCCGTGGTGGGTGAAGGACGCCACCTGTGCGACATAGCCGAACACCGAGATGAACGTCAGTGGCGCCGCCAAGCCGCTATAGCCGAGTTCGGCGGCGGCCTCGTCGCTGAAGAACTCCGAGCCGGTGTTCTTCACCGCATTGGCGTACTCGCGCGTCTTCTCCCGCTCGACCACGTA
>CAIWCQ010000178.1 GCA_903911165.1 uncultured Actinomycetes bacterium
CCAGTCCTTCGTGATCACGGTGATCACCTCGATCGTCAACATCGCCACTACGCTGATCGCGATTGCGCTGATCGACAAGATCGGCCGGAAGCCGTTGCTGCTGATTGGTTCGGCCGGAATGGCCATCACTCTGGCGACAATGGCGTTCATCTTCGGCACCGCCCCCCAGGTCGACGGCATCCCGCAACTCAGTGGTGCGCAAGGGCCGATCGCCCTGGTGGCGGCGAACCTCTTCGTGGTCGCCTTCGGCATGTCCTGGGGCCCGGTGGTTTGGGTGCTGCTCGGCGAGATGTTCCCGAACCGGATCCGCGCCGCTGCGCTGGGATTGGCCGCGGCCGGCCAGTGGGCGGCTAACTGGTTGATCACCGTCAGCTTCCCCGAACTGCGAAATCACCTTGGTGTGGCCTACGGCTTCTACGCGTTGTGCGCCATCCTCTCGTTCCTCTTCGTGTGGACGTGGGTGCGCGAGACCAAGGGTGTGTCCCTGGAGGACATGCAGGGTGAGTTAGCGGCGAAGTAGCCGGTCAGGGACTGCTCGCCAAAGTTCTCCGGTCGCGCCCGGCGGAAACCTCCGTGACGGGCCGATCGCGCCCGGCGGAAACCTCCGTGACGTCACCCGTGCCGACATGGAACAATCCGGCCGGTGAAGACCTTTGAGGATTTGTTCGCCGAACTAAGCGAACGTGCCCGCACCCGGCCCGAGGGCAGCGCCACCGTGGCCGCACTCGATGCCGGCGTGCATACGGTGGGTAAAAAGATCCTCGAAGAGGCCGGCGAGGTGTGGCTAGCCGCCGAACACGAGTCGGACGAGGCCCTCGCAGGAGAGATCAGCCAACTGCTGTATTGGACCCAGGTGCTGATGATCGCCCGCGGACTGGGCCTCGACGCCGTCTACCGGAAGCTGTAGGACCCACCATGTCTGTAGGGCCCGCCATGTTGCGCATTGCAGTTCCCAACAAGGGGGCGTTGTCTGAATCTGCCGCCGAGATCCTCTCCGAAGCCGGTTACCGCCGACGCAGCGATCCCAAGGACCTGACCGTCATTGACCGCGCCAACGGTGTGGAGTTCTTCTTCCTGCGCCCCAAGGACATCGCGATCTATGTGGGCTCCGGGGAGCTGGACTTCGGGATCACCGGCCGCGATCTTGCCGCCGAATCCGGCGCTCCGGTGCGGGAACGGCTGGCGCTGGGATTCGGATCATCCAGTTTCCGCTATGCCGCCCCGGTCGGCCGTTCGTGGAGCGTCGCCGATCTGGCCGGAAAGCGAATCGCCACCGCATACCCGAATTTGGTCCGAAAAGATCTGGCGGCCAGGGGAATCGAGGCGACCGTGATCCGACTCGACGGAGCGGTGGAGATCTCCGTACAGCTCGGAGTGGCCGATGCGATTGCCGACGTCGTCGGGTCCGGACGCACCTTGAGCCTGCATGACCTGGCAGCCTTCGGAGAGTCACTGTGTGATTCCGAGGCAGTGCTGATCGAGCGCGACGGCGGCGGTGATGACCCAAACCGTCCGGCACGCGATCAGTTGGCTGCCCGGGTGCAGGGTGTGGTGTTTGGTCAGCAGTACCTGATGCTGGATTACGACTGCCCGCGCGCCGTGCTCGAGTCCGCCACCGCGATCACGCCGGGCCTGGAGTCGCCGACCATCGCGCCGTTGGCCGATCCGGACTGGGTAGCGGTTCGGGCACTGGTGCCGCGCCGCGACGTCAACTCCATCATGGATCAAATCGCCGCGATCGGCGCCAAGGCGATCCTGGCTTCCGACGTGCGGTTCTGCCGCTTCTAGCCCGACCCTCCGCCGTGCTAGCGTCCCGGTCATGACGCACGCGCTTGTATTGCTGCTCGCTCTGCTGATCGGCGTAGTCGCGGGTCTGCGAGCCTTTACCGCGCCGGCGGTCGTCGCCTGGGCCGCGATGCTGCACTGGATCAACCTGGACGGCACCTGGGCATCCTGGATGGGCCACTGGGCGGCCGTGGCGGTATTGACCGTCGTGGCCCTCGCTGAACTCATCAGCGACAAGATGCCGACGTTGCCCAGTCGCAAATCCGCCCCGCAGTTCCTGGTGCGCATCGCCACCGGCGCCTTCGCGGGTGCGGTGCTGGGAACGGCGTGGGGATATCGCTGGGGCAGCCTCGGCGCCGGAATGATCGGCGCTGTCCTGGGCACGATCGGCGGCTACGCGGCCCGCACCAGCCTGGTCCGCGCCAACGGCGGCCGCGACCGCCCGGTCGCACTGGGCGAGGACGTCGTCGCCGTTATCGCGGGCGTCGCGGTCGCGTACGCCACGAGCGCCCTCTAGCCGATCAGTGGGCGTGAATCACGACGCCACGGATGTTGCGGCCGGCGAGCATATCGTCGTAGGCCTCGTTGATCTCCTCGAGTTTGTACTCGGCGGTGACGGTCTCGTCGAGCAAAAGCTTGCCTTCCCGGTACAGGCTGAGCAGACGGGGAATGTCGGCTCGCGGATTGGCCTCGCCGTACAGGCTGCCGAGTAGCCGCTTCTGGAACAGCGTGATCATCGCTGTCGGCATGGTCGGTGTCACATCGCTGATGGGGGCGAGTGCGGTCAACACCACTGCGCCGCCCTTGCGGATGATGCCGAACGCATCGTTGATCATCGAACCTTCGACGACGCCGACGGTCAGGATCGCCGAGTCGGCCATGACGCCGCGGGTCAACTGGCCGACCAATTCCATCGCCTCTGCGATCGATGTCGCGAAGTGAGTGGCACCGAAGAGAAAAGCCTTGTCCCGCTTGGCTTCCACGATGTCGACGACGATGATTTTTTCGGCGCCGGCCAGTCGCGCGCCCTGGATCGCGCCGCTGCCGATTCCGCCGCAGCCGATCACCACGACTGTGTCGCCGGGGCTCACGTCAGCGGTGTTGACCGCCGATCCCCAGCCCGTGGTGACACCGCAGCCCAGCAGGCAGGCCCGGGAGAGTGGGATGTCGTCGTCGATTTTGATCATCGACGCCTCCGGCACGGTGCCGTAGGGGGCGAAGGTGCCCAGGCCGATGGCGGCGTAGAGGTCTTGTCCGCGGGCATGGCGCCGGAAGGTGCCATCGGGTTGCAGTCCGACGAGGCTGTTGGCGCCCATATCGCACAAATTCGAGTGCCCGGTCGCACACCAGCGACAGCGCCCGCACGCCGGTAGAAACGCGGCCACGACGTGGTCGCCGACGTTCAGCTCCCGGACTCCGTTGCCGACTTCGACCACGACACCGGCGCCCTCGTGACCGCCGATGATGGGAACCGGGGCGGGAAGATCCCCGGTTCGGATGTGGTGGTCGGAGTGGCACAGGCCGGTGGCCTCGAAGGACACCAGGACTTCGCCGTCGCGCGGCGGATCAAGGTCGACTTCCTCGACGCTCCACATCTGTTCGTAGTCCCACAGGACTGCGGCATTCATCTTCATCAGGTTCCACCGACCGTTAGGGATTTACGAGTGCCGTGAGCATAGGACTCCTGAGCAGGTCACCGCGCGAGGACGCCCGCGTCCATTGTGGCAGTCTGACTCGTTGTGACCGACACCCCGGACACCCCTCGCAGGACCGGTCCGTTCGCCGTCGGCGACCGGGTCCAGTTGACCGACCCCAAGGGCCGGCACTACACGATGATCCTCAATCCCGGTGCCGAGTTCCACACCCACCGAGGCGCCCTCACCCACGACGAGGTGATCGGGTTACCCGAGGGCAGTGTGGTGAAGTCCACCAATGGCGACGCGTTTTTGGTGTTGCGCCCATTGCTGGTCGACTACGTGATGTCGATGCCGCGCGGTGCTGCAGTCATTTACCCCAAGGATGCTGCCCAGATCGTCCATGAGGGCGATATCTTCCCGGGCGCCCGGGTGCTAGAGGCGGGCGCCGGATCAGGGGCGCTGACCTGTTCACTGCTGCGAGCCGTGGGTCCGGACGGCGAGGTGATCTCCTACGAGGTTCGCGCCGACCACGCCGAGCACGCCCATCGTAATGTGGCGACGTTCTTCGGCCAGGATCCCGATAACTGGCGGCTGGAAATCTCCGACGTGGTCGATGCCGACTTGCCCGATGGATCGGTTGATCGCGCGGTACTCGACATGCTCGCGCCGTGGGACGTTCTCGACGCGGTCGCGCGCATGCTCGTGCCGGGCGGGGTGCTGATCATCTATGTCGCGACTGTCACTCAACTGTCCAAGACCGTCGAAGCATTGCGCGAACGCCAGTGCTGGACCGAGCCTCGATCGTGGGAGACGTTGCAGCGCGGCTGGAACGTGGTCGGTCTCGCGGTGCGCCCAGAACACACCATGCGCGGGCACACGGCCTTTTTGATCTCCGCGCGCCGGTTGGCGCCCGGGACCGTGACGCCCCCACCGCTGCGCCGCAAAAAGGGGCGTGCCGAGGTCTGAGGAGTTCCCCGCCGTCCTCGGAGGCGGCGACCAACCTAGAACATGCTCAGAATCAGTCCCGCTGAGGCGCGTGAGAGCTTCCAGGTGCCTTGATTGACGAAGGTGATGTTCTGCGTGATCGCCGGTGTGCCGGGTCCGGTGGCGGTGACGGTCGCGCTCGCAGCGCCGGCGGCCACCGCAGCGATGTCGGCGACCGAGAAATTCAGCGGCAGCTGGCCCTTGGCGACCGCATTTTTCATCAGCCCGTCGCCGGCGCGGGCCTCGACCCGGCCGATTCCGCCTTCGACCAGGTAGCTCTTCGCGGCGAACGGCACATTGGGGTCCGCCAGCCCGTAGAGCACGCCATAGAGCTGATCGGCGGTCGGGAGAACAGCGGCTGGATCCTGCGGCAACGGGGCTCCGAAAACGACCGGCCGCACGTCCGGTGTCGCGGTGGTCAGTGCGGTCAGGCCTCCGGCGGAACCCGCGATCATCGCAGCGGCTGCCACGCATGTGGCCAGGGTTTTCTTGGTCACGACTATCCCTCCGATCGGACCGACTCGATGGCAAGGTTAACAGTTACGTAAGGGTGTCGAAATGCCCGTAGCGCCCATGATGGTCTAATCGCCGGTAGCGTTGGGTAATCCGCCTCACCGCCTCCGGTGCGGGGAAGGAGCAGTCTGTTGAGCGAGTCACATCGTCCTGATGCCTTCGAACACGGCGACGACGACGCTACCGAGATCGAACACCTGCGCCGGGAGGCCGCGCTGTTGCGGGAGCAGTTGCGCAGTGCCGGCACCACCCGCGAGGCGCAACAACTCGAAGCCCGACTGGATTCGCTGAACATCCGTAACGCCAAGTTGATGGACACCCTCAAGGAAGCCCGCCAGCAACTGCTGGCGTTGCGCGAGGAGGTCGACCGGCTGGGTCAGCCCCCGAGCGGCTACGGCGTGCTGCTGGACGTTCAAGACGACGACACCGTTGATGTGTTCACTTCCGGCCGCAAGATGCGGTTGACCTGCTCGCCCAATCTCGCGGTTAGTGAGATGAAGAAGGGCCAGACGGTGCGACTCAATGAGGCGCTCACGGTGGTCGAGGCGGGCAACTTCGAGGCGGTCGGGGAGATCAGCACGCTTCGCGAGGTGCTGGCCGACGGTCATCGTGCACTGGTTATCGGCCACGCCGACGAGGAGCGGATCGTCTGGCTGGCCGAACCTCTGGTGGCGGCCGAGGATATGGCGCCCGAGGTGGCCGACGCGCTCGACGACGATCAGAAGCCGCGCAAGCTGCGGCCCGGCGACTCGCTGCTGGTCGACACCAAGGCGGGTTACGCTTTCGAGCGCATCCCCAAGGCCGAGGTGGAGGACCTCGTGCTCGAGGAGGTGCCCGATGTGGACTACGGCGATATCGGTGGGCTGACCCGGCAGATTGAGCAGATCCGCGATGCCGTCGAATTACCGTTCCTGCACAAGGATCTGTACCGGGAGTACTCGTTGCGCCCGCCGAAGGGTGTGCTGCTCTACGGTCCACCCGGCTGCGGCAAGACGTTGATCGCCAAAGCGGTCGCCAACTCGCTGGCCAAGAAGATGGCCGAGGTCCGCGGCGAAGACGCCCGGGAAGCCAAGTCCTACTTCCTGAATATCAAGGGCCCGGAGCTGCTCAATAAGTTCGTGGGCGAGACCGAGCGCCACATCCGGCTGATCTTCCAGCGGGCCCGGGAAAAGGCCTCCGAGGGCACTCCGGTCATCGTCTTCTTCGATGAGATGGACTCGATCTTCCGCACCCGCGGGACAGGAGTCAGCTCCGACGTCGAGACCACGGTCGTGCCGCAGCTGCTCAGCGAGATCGACGGCGTCGAGGGCTTGGAGAACGTCATCGTCATCGGTGCATCGAACCGCGAGGACATGATTGACCCGGCGATCCTGCGGCCGGGACGTCTCGACGTGAAGATCAAGATCGAGCGCCCGGACGCCGAATCCGCCCAGGACATCTTCAGTAAGTACTTGACGGTGAATCTGCCGGTGCATGCCGACGACCTGGCAGAGTTCGGCGGTGACCGGGCGCTGTGCATTAAGGCGATGATCGAGAAGGTCGTTGATCGGATGTATGCCGAAATCGACGACAATCGCTTCCTTGAGGTCACCTACGCCAATGGCGACAAAGAGGTGATGTATTTCAAGGACTTCAACTCCGGTGCGATGATCCAGAACGTCGTCGATCGAGCCAAGAAGTTCGCGATTAAGTCGGTGCTCGAATCCGGTCAGCACGGCCTGCGAATCCAGCACCTACTCGACTCGATCGTCGACGAGTTCTCTGAGAACGAGGATCTGCCCAACACCACCAACCCCGATGACTGGGCGCGCATCTCGGGCAAGAAGGGTGAGCGGATCGTCTACATTCGCACCCTGGTCAGCGGCAAGACCTCCAGTACCAGCCGGGCTATCGACACCGAGTCGAATCTGGGCCAATACCTCTAGACGGACCAATACCTCTAGACGGACCAATACCTCTGGACGGACCAGTGCCTCTCGGCTACTCGAACTGCAGGGAGTAGCTGTTGGCCAGGTCATCCTGGATTACGTGGGCGTCACGGGTCGTGGTGTCGACGCGCAGGGGACTGGACAACGTTCGGGCCTGGTAGCTCCAGCCATTCGGAAGAGTCAGTCGGTTCGCCAACCCGGGTAGATCATCGAGGGTCAGGTCCTTGTCGATGGTCTGACTCCAGGTCTGCATCACCCAGCGTTGTCCGTCCGGGTCGACGAGTTCGAAGACGGGCCGCCCGGCGTTGAAGGTGAAAATCGCTTTGCGGTCAACCTTGTTGACGCTGTAGGGCGCCGGGTTCATTGACGACAGCTGTACAACCGCCTGTTGGATCATGTCGATTCCGCCGAAACTCATGGTCTGCTGCGGGGCGGATGTGTTCTTCTCGATTCCGCTCATCAACCAGTAGCGGGGTCCATTGAGCAACGCGGCGACGGCGCCGTTGTCCTTCGCGATGGCTTCGGCGTCGAGAGCATTCCATAGTTGGGCGGGGCAGTCGTTGAGCGGAAAGCTGTTGAACACCGCAGCCTCCGGTCCCGACGCGCCCATCCGGACCAGAAGCACTTCGCCGTATCGGAGTCCGAACACGTCGCCGGATTGTCCAGTCACGCTAGTTGTCCAGTCACGCTAATTGTCCAGTCACGCTAGTTGTCCGGTCACGCTGGGAGCTTAACGCTGGCGCCGTTCATTCCGGGGCTAGGCTGTCGGGCATGCAGCGGATCATCGGTACCGAGGTGGAGTACGGCATATCCTCGCCGTCCGACCCGGGCGCCAACCCGATCCTGACCTCAACCCAGGCGGTGCTGGCCTACGCTGCGGCGGCCGGGATCCCGCGGGCCAAGCGCACCCGGTGGGATTACGAGGTGGAATCGCCTCTGCGCGATGCGCGTGGGTTTGATCTGAGCCGGGTATCGGGGCCGGTGCCGGTGGTCGACGCGGACGAAGTCGGCGCAGCCAACATGATCCTGACCAACGGCGCCAGGCTCTACGTCGATCACGCCCATCCCGAGTACTCCGCTCCCGAGGTCACCGATCCGATGGATGCGGTCATCTGGGACAAAGCCGGTGAGCGTGTGATGGAGGCCGCCGCCCGGCATGTCGCGAGCGTGCCCGGCGCAGCCAAACTCCAGTTGTACAAGAACAATGTCGACGGCAAGGGCGCCTCCTACGGCACCCACGAGAACTACCTCATGAGCCGACAGACCCCCTTCTCGGCGATCATCGCCGGGTTGACGACCTTCATGGTGTGCCGGCAGGTCGTCACCGGGTCCGGCCGCGTCGGGATCGGCCCGGCCGGCGACGAGCCCGGTTTCCAGCTGTCCCAGCGTGCCGACTACATCGAGGTTGAGGTGGGCCTGGAGACCACTCTCAAACGCGGCATCATCAACACCCGCGACGAGCCGCACGCCGACGCCGACAAGTACCGCCGGTTGCACGTGATCATCGGTGATGCCAACCTCGCTGAGACCTCCACCTACCTGAAGGTGGGCACTACCTCGCTGGTGCTGGATCTGATCGAGGCCGGCGTCGATCTCAGTGACTTGACGCTCGCGCGGCCGGTGCACGCCGTCCAC
>CAIWCQ010000179.1 GCA_903911165.1 uncultured Actinomycetes bacterium
CCGCGCTGTCGGTCGCCCTGCAACAGGTCGAGGTCGGTGCGCAGATCATCGACATCAACATGGACGAGGGCATGATCGACGGCGTCGCCGCGATGGACCGGTTCACCAAGCTGATCGCAGCCGAGCCGGACATCAGCCGCGTTCCGGTGATGATCGACTCCTCCAAGTGGGAGGTCATGGAGACGGGCCTGAAGAACGTGCAGGGCAAGCCGATCGTCAACTCGATCTCCATGAAAGAGGGCGAGGAGAAGTTCGTCCGCGAGGCACGGCTGTGCCGCAAGTACGGTGCCGCCGTCGTCGTGATGGCCTTCGACGAGCAGGGTCAGGCCGACAATCTGGTGCGGCGCCAGGAGATCTTCGGCCGGGCCTACCGAATCCTGACCGACGAGGTCGGCTTCCCCGCCGAGGACATCATCTTTGACCCGAACTGTTTCGCGCTGGCGACCGGTATCGAGGAGCACGCGACCTACGGGATCGACTTCATCGATGCCTGCGCCTGGATCAAGGCGAACCTTCCCGGCGTGCATATCTCCGGCGGCATCTCGAACGTGTCGTTCTCCTTCCGCGGCAACAACCCGGTCCGCGAGGCGATTCACGCGGTGTTCCTCTTCCACGCCATCAGGGCCGGCCTGGACATGGGCATCGTCAACGCGGGCGCGCTGGTGCCCTACGACACGATCGACCCCGAACTGCGGGACCGGATCGAAGACGTCGTCCTGAACCGCCGCGAGGACGCGGCCGAGCGACTGCTGGAGATCGCTGAACGGTTCAACAGTTCGGAAGGACCCGTTGACGCGACGGTTGCCGAGTGGCGATCTCTCCCGGTCCGCGAGCGGATCACCCACGCCCTGGTCAAAGGTATCGACGCCAATGTCGACGCCGACACCGAGGAATTGCGGGCTGAGATCGCCGCCGCGGGCGGTCGCCCGATCGAGGTGATCGAGGGCCCGCTGATGGATGGTATGAACGTCGTCGGTGACCTATTCGGCGCCGGCAAGATGTTTCTGCCCCAGGTGGTGAAGTCGGCCCGGGTGATGAAGAAGGCTGTCGCCTACCTGTTGCCCTACATCGAGGCGGAGAAGA
Organism: uncultured Actinomycetes bacterium; assembly: GCA_903911165.1. Classification (GTDB taxonomy): domain Bacteria; phylum Actinomycetota; class Actinomycetes; order Mycobacteriales; family Mycobacteriaceae; genus Mycobacterium. The sequence continues at coordinate 1,084 of CAIWCQ010000179.1, forward strand.
CTGCGTCCGGCTCCTCTGCAACCAAGGACACCAACGGCACAATCATCATGGCGACTGTCAAGGGTGACGTCCACGACATTGGCAAGAACATCGTCGGAGTTGTTCTGCAGTGCAACAACTTTGAAGTCATCGACCTGGGCGTCATGGTGCCCGCGCAGAAGATCATCGACGCGGCTAAAGAGCATGACGCCGACATCATCGGGCTCTCCGGCCTGATCACCCCATCTTTGGACGAGATGGTCAACTTCGCCGTCGAGATGGAACGGCAGGGACTGCAAATTCCACTGCTGATCGGGGGCGCGACCACCTCACGCGCCCACACGGCCGTGAAGATATCGCCGCGCCGTTCCGGCCCAGTGGTGTGGGTCAAAGATGCCTCCCGGTCGGTGCCGGTCGCTGCGGCGCTTCTTGACGACAAGCAGCGTCCAGCGCTGTTGGAAACCACCGAGACCGACTACGCCTCTCTTCGCGAGCGGCATGCGCAGAAGAACGAACGGCCGATGCTGACACTGCAGAAGGCGCGCGCGAACCGCACGCCCATCGAGTGGGCCGGCTATACGCCGCCCGTGCCTGCCCAGGGTCTTGGAGTGCGGGAGTTCGGTGACTACGACTTCGCCGAGTTGCGGGAATACATCGACTGGCAACCGTTCTTCAACGCCTGGGAGATGAAGGGCCGATTCCCCGACATCCTCAACAATCCGGTGTCGGGCGAGACTGCCCGCAAGCTCTATGACGACGCCCAGGCAATGCTCGACACAATGATCAAGGAGAAGTGGCTGACCGCCAACGGGGTGATCGGATTTTTCCCGGCGAACGCGGTCGGCTCGGGTGGCGAGGACGTCGAGGTCTACACCGACGACACCCGCACCAAGGTGATGACCACGTTGCACAACCTGCGTCAGCAGGGCGAGCACCGCGACGGCATCCCGAACCGGAGCCTGGGCGATTTCATCGCGCCCAAGGACACCGGTTTGGCTGACTACGTCGGTGCCTTCGCCGTCACCACGGGGCTTGGTTGCCACGTCAAGATTGACGAGTTCAAGGCCGCCAATGACGACTACAGCGCGATCCTGCTGGAGTCACTCGCGGACCGGCTGGCAGAGGCGTTCGCCGAACGGATGCACCAACGGGTCCGTAAGGAGTTCTGGGGATTCCAGCCTGACGAGCAGTTGGACAACGAGGCTCTCATCGGTGAGAAGTACGTCGGCATCCGCCCCGCGCCGGGCTATCCGGCCTGCCCGGAGCACACCGAGAAGATGACGATCTGGGACTTGATGGATGTGCAGAAGCGGACCG
>CAIWCQ010000180.1 GCA_903911165.1 uncultured Actinomycetes bacterium
AGGGGTTCGATTCCCCTTAGCTCCACCAGAATTTGGGCCTCACCCAATTTTGCCCCCCCAGCGTTCCCCCTGTTCGGGGGCGGTAGTCCGCTGAAGTGAGCTTCGTCACGTCCCTGCGTCGGCGTGCCGGGACCTACTCCTCGCCCGCCAGTGCGTTACCGTTTCGTGATGTTTGCAAATCTGCACGTGCGCAGCAAGCTGTCGGTTCTGGCCAGCATCAAGACGTGGGCTCCAGCACTGATCCTGCCGGCCGCCGTCGTTTTCGCCGCGGTGGCAGGTGCCAATCCAGGCGGTGAGGTCACCGCCCCGGCCGGCGACGATCCGCAGGCGTGCTGCCCAGAGATGGCGGCCGCCCCCGCGCCGGCGGCTCTTTTGGGCGCTCCCGCGCCGGAGGCCCTTTCGCCCGCTCCCGCGCCGGAGGCCCCGCTGCCCGAGATGTCAGTGGTGCCCGCCGCCCTGGTGGACCAGGGCGCGATGTCGCTGTCCGCCGGAGTCGTTCCCGAACAAGGTCTTCAGGTCAAAACCATCCTTGCAGCGCGCAGTGTCGCTGCCGCTTTCCCACAGATCCGGAGCGCAATCGGGGTGCGACCGGACCCCAAACCGTGGCACCCCAGCGGGCGGGCGATTGATTTGATGATCCCGAACCCGGGGAGTGCCGAGGGCATCGCTCTCGGCGATGCGATCCTCGCGTTCGTGATGGATAACGCGGGTCGGTTCGGGGTGCAGGATGTGATCTGGCGCGGTACCTATTACACGCCGGGTGGCGGCGCCAGCGGCTCCGGCTACGGCCACTACGACCATGTGCACATCACCACCATCGGCGGCGGCTACCCGACCGGCGGCGAAGAGTATCCGGCCGGCTGACTCACCCCTGGCGCAGCACTCTCGCCAAACCCTCGTTGACCGCTTTCAGCGCAGTGACCCTGGCAAGCCTCTTGTCGTTGGCCGGAATCACATGCCACGGTGCGGAATCGGACGTGGTCCGCAAAATCGTCTGGTCGACGGCCTTGACGTAATCGTCCCACCGCTCGCGATTGCGGTAGTCCTCCTCGGTGATCTTGTGTGACTTGTACGCGGTCTCCTCGCGCGCGTTGAATCGCGCTAGTTGTTCCTCCGGGGATATGTGCAACCAGAATTTCGCGACGTAGTACCCGCGTTCGACAAGCTGGCTCTCGAAGTCATTGATTTCGTCGTAGGCCCGCTGCCACTCGGCCCGAGCGGCGAAGCCTTCCACCCGTTCCACCAGCACCCGCCCGTACCAGGTGCGGTCGAAGATCACGACCTTGCCGGCCGGCGGTAGATCTCGCCAGAAGCGCCAGAGGTAGTGGTGTTTGCGCTCTTCTTCAGTGGGCGCGGCCACCGGGATCACCCGGTAGTCGCCGGCCTCCATCGCGCCGGTGATACGCCGGATGAGGCCTCCCTTGCCGGCGGCGTCCCACCCTTCGAAGGCCAGGACGGTACCCACTCCGCGTGCGCGCGCCTCGATCGCCAGTCGGTGCAGTCGGGCCTGCTGTTTGGCAAGCTTTGTGCGGTAGGAATCCTTATCCAACGTGCGGGACAGGTCGACGCCTGAGAGCACATCAGAGGCGGCGTCGATGTCGCCGAACACCGATTCGGCCACCGATAGTCCGGGGGGCCTGGACTCCTCAGCCAGGCGAGTGGTGAGCGCGGCCAGGATCGTTCGGGCGACGGTCAGATCGCGGTAGTGCGAGTCGGTGGACTCCACGATGGTCCACGGCGCCCCCGGCCCACTGGTCTCGCGCAGTATGCGTTCGGCGATCGGCAATACCGGCCCGAGCGAATCCAATGCGGCCCAGTCGCGTTGATCCACCTGCCAGCCCGACTCGGGATGCTGCTCGGCCTTCTTGAGTTTCTTCTTCTGCACCTTCGCCGGGGTGTGCAGGAAGAACTTCAGGATCAGAGCGCCGTCGGCGACCAGTGCGTGCTGCATGTCGGCGATATGCCGCAGCCACAGGGAGAACTCCGGTTCATCGATCTCGCCTTCGGCTCGCAGGCTGGCAGCGCGCATCAGGCCACCGACGAAAAACGCTGCCCGACCCTTGGGCGGTAGCGATCGCCACAGCCGCCAGAGTTGCGGGCGCTGGTATTCCTCGTCAGTGGGGTCGGCGAACACCCGGGTGTCGGCGTAGCGGGAGTCCATCCACTCGTTGAGTCGGTTGACCAGTGCATTGGCCGCCAGGCGGTCATCACCGGCGATCCAGATGACCACTGGGAAGTCGGCGTCGCGCAGGTCGTACTGGGCGTTGATCAGACCGACCCGCAGTTCGGGGATCGCCGCCTCGTATTCGGTCTTGTCGATCGTGTTCCCGACTTCGGACACCTCGAGCATGTCGGGCTCCCTCCACGAACGCGCCGACCCTCACCATCTCATCGCGGGCCTCGACGCGGGGTGGATTCGTGCGAGTTACTCGTTATCGCCACCGGTGGCGACGGTGGCGGCCACCGTGGATACGTCCACGAGGCCGCGGGCGGCCGGCCATACCCAGTCGCGAACTTCGGGAATGTCGTCGCCGTGCTCGCGGGTGTACTCCCGG
>CAIWCQ010000181.1 GCA_903911165.1 uncultured Actinomycetes bacterium
CTGGGCGAAGGCGCCCTGCAGCACCGTGCTGACGGTGGTATGACATGTTCGTGCCAACTCGCCGAGTGCGCCAGTGACCTCCTCGGGCAACGTAAATGAAGCGACCTCGCGTCTGCCCTCGCCCTCGCGGCCGGCCGGGCCCACCAGGGTCGGCGTTTCGAAACCGGTCAACACCTCGCGCCACGACTCGCGGGCGGCATCCAGATCCCGACCGGAGAGCCAACTGACAAATCGGCGGTACGGCACGGCGGGAGGCAGACGCTGCCCGTAATAGCTGGCGAAAACCTCGCCCAGCAGAATCGGCAGCGACCAGCCGTCGAGCACGATGTGATGGTTGGTCATGACCAAAAGGTGCTGATCTGGAGCCGTGCGAATCACTGCCGCCCGAAAGGCGGGCCCCTCGGCCAGGTCGCAGACCGCGGATCGCTCGGCTATACATACGCGCTCGATCTGCGCATCGAGGTTGTCAGTGTCACCGGTGAGATCAACGTATTGCCAGGGCGCCACCGGATCGGCCGGAATGATCTGCATCGGCTCGGCAAACTTCTGGGAGAATCGGGCCACCAGATTGGGGTGGCGGGTCACCACCGCCTGCACCGCTTCGCCGAGGCGATCGGGATCCAGCGGGCCGCTGAGTGTGATGTTGAGTTGTACCGCGTAGACGTCGTCGCGGTCAGACTGTGCGGTGATGGCGTGAAATAACAACCCCTGCTGCAACGGGGTCAGCGGCAATACGTCAGCTATCCGCATAGTGCCGCGCAAGCTCGTCGATCTGGGCCTGGCTCAGACCAACGGCGATGTCCGAGGGTGTCAACCCTCCCCCGCCGGCTCGCACATGGGCGCACATACCGGCCAGTGCGTCGAACCACAGCTGGTTCAAACGGCTCACCTGTGCCTGATTTAGTACCGACGGCGCCCACGTCCAACCCGCTCGCAGGCGCGGGCCCGCATCGGTGTCGACGGTGCCGGCGTTGAGTTCCAGAGTGTGCATCAGCGGTATGGGCAACCCGGCGTTCGGGCTGTCGTAGGACAGGCCGTCCCAGCAGATCTGCCAGGTATCAGCGGCTGCCGCGTTGCCGGTGGCACCCAGGCGCCCCAGATAGTTGAACCCGATCGGCGGATCGGATCCCTCGAGATCGACACCGCTGTCCAGGTAGCGAAGCAAACCGTAGGTCACGCCGTCCGGCTGCGTGTGGAGTTGCTCCTTGGCGTCCTTGACGGCCGCACCCACCCGCGCGCCACCGGCCGCCACTTGCGCCCAGTCCAGGCCACCGACGTTGAGAACCACCGGGTACTTAGCGGTGAACCAACCCACGGTCCGCGACAGGTCGATGTCTGACCCGAGAATGTCTGACCCGAGATCCTCGTCGCGGCCGTGCCCCTCGACGTCGATAGTGACCGCCGCGCCGCCGGCACCAAGGAATTCGTCCACCGCCAGCGCGAAGGCGATTAACAAGATGTCCTGCACCCCGGTATGGAACGCCGCGGGAACCTCGCCGAGCACCATCTGGGTCGTCTCGACGTCGAGGTCCACCGCCAGGCCTCCGGCGGTGGCCAACGTGTCGACATCCGGTCGCGCGGAGGGCAATACGGCAGGAACCGCCTCGATCTGCTGCCAAGCCGTGCCCTGACTCACCACGTCGGTCCGCCGGGCGTGCTCGGTCAGGATCGAAGCCCAGCGGGCAAATGACGTTCCCGGCACCGGCAACACCACCTGCTGTCCGGCGCGGTGCTGAGCCCAGGCGATATTCAGGTCTTCCAGCAGGATCCGCCACGACACCCCGTCGACGGCCAGGTGGTGCACGATCGCCACCAACCTGCCCGCCGACGCCACCCACAGGGCGCTCAGCATCGTTCCGGCGGCCGGATTCAACAGCGACCTTGCCGCCACCACGGCATCATCGGTCAGAACATCCACGGTCTGCAGGCAGGTGCGGGCATCCACGGATCCGGCCACGGGCACCGTCAGCGACCAGCCGCCGGCGCCGTCGTCGTCCACCCTCAGTCGCAGCATGGCATGGCGATCCAAGAGAGCCTGCAACACCACCACCACGTCGGCCTCGCAGGCCCCCTCGGGCGCCTGCACCACGACGGTCTGGTTGAACTGATCCACCGGACCGTCAACACCGCGCAGCCACGAAATGATCGGCGTGGCCAGAACCGGGCCGACGCCCTCGTCGATCATCTCGGCACCATCGACGAACCCTGCCACCCGGGCCAGACGCGCCACGGTCTGCTCCACGAAGACGTCCCGCGGTCGGCACAGCACCCCGGCCGCGCGTGCCCGCGCCACCACCTGCATCGACAGGATGCTGTCCCCACCCAACTCGAAGAACGACTCATCGACGCCGACCCGGTCCAGGCCCAGCACCTGGGCGTAGATGTCCGCCAGAATTCCTTCCACCACATCGACCGGTGCGCGGTAGGAATCAACATCCTGATACTCCGGTGCCGGCAGTGCCCGGGTGTCGAGCTTGCCATTGACCGTCAACGGCAGCGCATCCATCGCGACGACCGCTGTCGGCACCATGTACGCCGGTAACCGCTCGGCCAGGGCGGCGCGCATCTCGGCCACCTCAGCGGTTCCGGTCACATACCCCACCAGACGCTTGTCGCCCGGCCGGTCCTCGCGAACCAGCACCACCGCCTGCTCGACCCCGGCCAGACCGGCCAACTCCGCCTGCACCTCACCGAGTTCGATGCGGTAACCGCGGATTTTCACCTGCTCGTCTGCCCGACCTACATAGCGCAGTTGACCGTTGGCGCCCCAGCACACCAGATCGCCGGTGCGATACATCCGCGCCCCGGGCTCCCCGAATGGACAGGCAACAAATCGCGTCGCACTCAGACCGGCTCGGCCCACATATCCGGCCGCCAGTCCGGCGCCGGCCACGTACAACTCCCCCACCACACCCACCGGCGTCGGCCGCAACCACCCGTCGAGTACGAAAAATCCCAAGTGCGCCAACGGAACCCCGATCGGGCTGCCGACGTCGGCGGTGTCAGCGGCGGTGATCTCCCGGAATGAGGCGTGCACCGTCGTTTCGGTGATGCCATACATATTGATTAATCGGGGTGCGACGGTGTGGCTGTCCAGCCAAGCGCGGAGCCGCGTCGGTTCCAACGCCTCACCGCCGAAAACCACTGCGCCAAGCTTTAATTGGCGTCCCAGTGCGGTCCGCAACCCATCGGCGGTCTGTAACGCGTAGAACGCCGACGGCGTCTGGCTCAGGACACTGACCTGCTCGGCGACCAGCAGGGCGAGGAATTCTTCCGGCGAGCGCACCACCGAGTCGGGCACCACCACCAGCCGTCCGCCGTACAGCAGTGCCCCCCAGATTTCCCACACCGAGAAGTCGAAGGCCAGGGAATGGCATTGCGACCAGACCTGCCCCGCCAACTCCAGATCGGAGTCGAGCGTCTCCAGCAACTGGGTCACGTTCCGATGCGGAATCGCCACACCCTTCGGCGTTCCCGTGGTGCCCGAGGTGTAGATGACATAGGCGATCTCGTCAGGTCTCGGTTCCGGCAACAATGTCGCGGGCTCAGCGTCAAGGGCACGGTCCCCGAGTTGACCGATATCGATGACCCGCACGTCGCGACCGGCCAACCGCTCGACGAAATCGGCGGTGGTGAGCACTGCGGCCGGCGCGGAGTCGTCGAGAATGAACTGCATCCTCGCCTCCGGCACCGCCGGATCGATCGGCACATACGCCGCACCGGTCTTGACCACCGCCAGCATCGCCACAATGGCTTGCGCGCACCGCGGTAACAGCAGCGCCACATACTGCCCCGAACCCACACCCTGGCCAATCAGCACGTGCGCCAAGTGATTCGCCGCATCGTCGAGCTCGGAATAGGTCAGCGACCTACCGTCATCGGACAGCGCTACCGCATCCCGGGTACGCGCCACCTGCGCCGAAAACACCGACGAGATCGACATTGGCGGGCTTGTCGGTTCGAGCAACGTCGCACGATTGCCCCACTGATCGACGAGCGCGCATTCACCGGCGTCGTGGGTATCGATCGACGACAACGTCCGAGCTGGATCGGCAGCCATCGCCACCAGCACCTTCTCCAACCGGGTAACCACATCGGCGGCGTCGATATTCGAAAACAACTGCCCGCCACCCAGTGTGCCGAGGAAGAGGTCGTCACCGACCCCCGAGAAGATCAACCCGAATCCACCGACGAAACCGGAATTGGTCATCGACGCGGTTGCGGCGATCCCGCCGAAGTCCAGAGAGAAGGCGTTGGGGAAGAAGTCAACAACCACCCGGTCGGACGACTGACCGGGATTGCGGAGTTGGGCCTTGCGCTCAAGGGCGTGCACCGGGAATCTCTGATGGGCCAACGCTTCCCGGATTCTCGCGTCGACATGGGCACAGAAGTCGGTGACGGTTGATCCGGTCGACACCCTCAACACCAACGGCACGATTCCGGCGACCATGCCGGGCAGTGTCTTCGATTCGGGACTGACTCGCCTGCCCACCGGGAAGTCGAGCACCACCTCCGAGGCGCCGCCGGACCAGCCACGGATCAACAGCGCGCACGCCGCAGTGATGACCGAGGACCGTGGCATGTCCCACGCGTGGGACAACTGTTGAACCTGCCGAAGCACCGCAGGGTCAAACCGAACCGGCGCCGAACGGAAATTCTGATCACGCTCGTCGGCGTTCGAGGATGCCAGATGATTGGGTCCGGCTTCGGCCGGAAGGTTGTCAGTCCAGTAGGTCCGATCCTGTTCGTAATCGTTGGACGCTTCGTATTCGGACTCGAAGCCGACCAGGTCATGCAATGACCCGAAGAAGGCAGGTGGCACCGGTTCCCCGGCGACCAGAGCCGAGTAGACCGAGGCAATCCTGTTGCCTACCAAACCAATTCCAGCGGCGTCCATGACGATGTGATGGAAACACCCGAACACGTAGAACTCATCAGACCGGGTTTGGAACAGTGCGTACTTGAACAGCGGACCA
>CAIWCQ010000182.1 GCA_903911165.1 uncultured Actinomycetes bacterium
AGCCTGCTCGTCTACCCCCCGCGCAGACGCGGCATCGCCAGGTTGCTCCCACATCTCATTGACGGCATCCTCATCAGCCTCGGAGCTCTGCGCGAGGCGATCCAGCAAAGCGCGTGAGGCGCTTTTGCGGAGTGCGGCGCGCAATGCCGCGTGAATTGTGTCCTTCTTGCTGGTCGTGCCCAGTTCCTTGGACGCCCGCGCTAGCAATTCGTCATCTAGATCGATTGTGGTTCGCGACATCGGTCGAGCATATCAGCTGTATGCGGTGTGCGTATGCTGGTGCGATATGGCCCGTCAGCCGGGGTAGCGCCGGGGTGTGAACACGGTGTCGCCGGCTGCTGCGGTGTACCACTGGGTCTGCGACGACCCGATGATCAGCAGACAGCGCATGTCGACGTCGGCCGGGTCAAGTTCGGCCAGGCGAACAACTTTCACCGATTCGCCGGGGCCGGACACATCGCGGCCGATCACTACCGGTGTTCCGGCGTCGCGGTGCTCGAGCAGCAGATCCCGCATGGCCGCGACCTGCCAGGTGCGGCTCTTGGACGCCGGGTTGTAGATCGCCAGCACCAGATCCGCCGCGGCCGCTGCGGACAGTCGCGCAGCGATAATCTCCCACGGCTTGAGCCGGTCCGACAGTGAGAGCACCGCATAGTCATGACCCAGTGGCGCGCCAACTCGGCTGGCCACCGCCTGTGCGGCGGTCATCGCCGGAATCACCCGCACCGCAACCGTCGGCCACTGCTTAGCCTCTTCGAGTACGGCGGTCGCCATCGCGAAAACCCCAGGGTCACCGGAGGAAACGACGGCCACCGCGCGGCCTTGCTCGGCCAGTTCGCAGGCCAACCGGGCGCGCTGGGGTTCGTCGGTGTTATCCGACGGGTGGCGGCGTTGTCCAGGACGGATCGGCACCCGGTCCAGATACGGGCCATAGCCGATCAGGTCGGTGGCGGCGGCCAACTCGCGCAGGCTTTGCGGCGTCATCCATTCGCTCATGCCCGGGCCGAGTCCGACGACCGCCACAGTTCCGGTGCGTGGAACGGGCCGGGTGGGGCGGCCGTCACCCGGTACGACGGCCACCGAGAAGTACGGGACATTGCTTTCATCGACGTCGGCGGCGGGCATAACCCGCTGCCCATCGCTGCTGGCCCGCTCGACGTAGATCGCCTCATCAAGGCGGCCTGACAGCGAAAGTGCTTCGCGCACTTGTGAATACGTGCGCCCCAGTTTCATGATCACCGCGGCGTCGGTATCGGCGAGGCGGCGGGCGAGTTCGCTGACCGGCAGGGTGCCCGGCAACACCGACAGGACTTCGTCACCGGTTGCCAGGGGAGTGCCGATCGCTGCCGAGGCCGCGCTCATCGACGTCACGCCGGGCACAATCACTGCATCGAATCGTGCTGCCAGGCGCGTGTGCATGTGCATATAGGAGCTGTAAAACAGCGGGTCGCCCTCGGCCAGCAGGGCGACATCGCGGCCGGCCTCGAGATGTGCGGCGATCCGATCGGCGGACTCGGCGTAGAAGTCCGCCATCGCACCGTCGTAGCCGCCGGGGTGGTCGGTATCCCCGGTGGTCACCGGGTAGACGAGGTGTTCTTCGATCTGGCCGGGCCGCAGATACGGCTCGGCGATACCGCGGGCGATGCTGCGGCCATGGCGCGCACTGTGATACGCGACCACGTCGACCGTGCCGATGATCCGCGCAGCTTTGACGGTTACCAGTTCCGGGTCGCCAGGACCCAGGCCGACGCCGTACAGGGTGCCGCTCATTCGCGCGTACTCGCGATCGCATTGACCGCCGCCGCCGCCATGGCGCTGCCGCCGCGTCGGCCGCGCACTACGAGATAGTCCATCCCTCTCGGGTGCTCGACGAGTTCCTGTTTCGATTGCGCCGACCCGA
>CAIWCQ010000183.1 GCA_903911165.1 uncultured Actinomycetes bacterium
CGGCCGTGACTGAGTAGGTGGCTGGCCGCCGTGCCCACGATGTCGGAGAAATGCCTGCGCAGCACCTCCTCGACGGCCGACAGGGCAACCTCGGCGTGCGCCAGTGGCACACACCTGCGGAGCAGGTGGAAAACTTCGGCGTCGACACGACGGTAGAAACGCTGCGCGAAGATTCTCTTCACCAAATCGATTCCACCGGCCTGGCGAAGCACCGTCTCCTGCTCGGCGAGGTCGGTGACCATCGGCTCAGTCCAACTCAAACCGCGCCGGACGACGCGCCGCGACAACTCGACGGCAATCACGGAGGCAATCGGGTCGGCCAGGTCAACCAGGTCAGCTAGGTCAGCCAGGTCGGCCGCGTCGATGCCATCGGGCTGGGGCGGTGTCGTCTCGAACATGACGCCATTATCCCAGGGGGGTCTGACAAGTTAGGCAAGCAAAACGGCCCCGAATGCACTGACACCCCCCGGGAACAATCCCGGGGGGTGCCAGTGTGCGTCAAGCGCCGCTACGCTGCGCGGCTGGTGACCACGTGATCGTGCTCGTGGTGACCCTCCTCGGCGGCGAAGCTGGGATCGTCCGCGAAGGACTTCAGGCGGGCGATCTTGTAGATCAACAGGCCGTAGAGGCACTTGGCCAGGATGTCGGCCAGTGAGTAACCGATCTGCTTGCCCACCCATGCGTCAGCTCCGGTGGTGCCGAAGTAGATGGGCAGGAGGTACGCGATCGGGTACACGCCCCAGGTAGCGAACAACAGGATGCGGAGGTTGCTGACGGTCTTCCGCACAGACTCCGGCTGCCGGTCCAGCGACTTGGTCAGCTCGACGAACAACACATAGAGGATGTAGAGGAAGGGGATGGTCGACAGCAAGCCCCAGACGTTGCGGGTCATATTGTCGGCGCTGATCTCACCGGGGTAGCCGAGGGCGATCATGAGCGCCGAGGCCGGGATCAACCGCGCCAGCAGTGATGCCTGCAGCTTCTTGGCCAGCGCCAGCACGACCACGAGTTCGGCCAGCAGCAACGGCACCGTGAGGAGCCAGTCGACGTAGCGGTAGCCCTCGTTGAACGACTCTCCGGCTGCCTGGGTGTAAATCCCGCGTCCGCCGGCCGCGTCGGTGGTGAACGCGTGCCTGAACGAGTCGAAAATCCGGAAGTAGTGGTAGGCAGCGATACCTGTCACCGTGGCCGAGATCACCAGGGCCTGCCGATAGCGCGGCAGAACGCGACTCCGGGAGGAGAACAGGAAGATCGTGGTGAACAACTGTGCTGCGATTGTCAGCGACAGAAAGTTGTACACCGTGTCGAATTGGCCTTGAGTTAACTGTTCAGGGATCATCTCTCACCTTCAAGTAGCGACGCGGGTCCATGGTCAGACCTCAGCGTACGATAATGCACGATCGCGCTAAAAGCGCACCAATGTCTCGATTTTGCCGCTTTTTATCTCGGCTGCGGCCACCGAAACGGGGCCACCAAGACGGGGCCACCACGATGACAGGGGGGCACAACGCCATGGCTGACCGCACCATCGACGGCGCGTCGATCATCGTGGTCGGCGCCAGCGGCGGCATCGGCCGTCACATCGTCAACCAACTCGCTGAGCGGGGTGCTCGTCTGACCCTGGTCGCACGCGATGTGACCCGGCTTGAATCGCGCGGCAACAGCAACGTGGTCGCGGCGGATCTGCGCGACGCCGAGGCTGGACGACGAATCGTGGCTGCCGCTCTAGCAACGAACGGCCGCCTCGACGGCCTGGTGAACGCCGCCGGTGTCGTCGCCTTCGGGCCCCTTGCCGACACCGACGACGACGTGATCGAAGACCTCTTCCTGACCAACGTCCTGGGGCCACTGTGGCTGATGCGGGCCGCCCTGCCCGCGCTGACCGAGTCCCGCGGATTCGTCGCCAACATCAGCGGTGTCGTCGCCGAACAGCCGCTCGCCGGGATGGCCGCCTACGCGGCGTCCAAGGCCGCGTTGACCGCCGCCGACCGGGCGTTGGCCCGCGAGTTGCGCGCGGCCGGAATCACCGTGACCGATGCGCGCCCACCACACACCGAAACCGGGCTGGCTGATCGACCACTCACCGGCGTCGCACCGAAGCTGCGTGAGGGATTGCAACCCGACGCCGTGGCCCGCCGCATCGTTGCGGCCATCATCGCCGGCGAGCGCGAGATACCCGGCGACGCGTTCAGCGCCTGACTGATCCGGGGTCTGCGACCCTACGAGTTGGCGGTGGGCCGATCGTCGGCCGGTTGAACCTCTGCCTCCTCCGGTGCCCCATCGCCGACCACTTGATCGGCCAACTCCAACCCCGCGCCGGCATACACGTTGAAGGCGATGCCGACGCCGTGGTCCTTGGCCCAGTGCACCTCATCGTCGTATCGGGCGACGGCGGCGACCTTGCCGCTGAACCCCGACTCGCGCAGACATTCGAGCGCGGTGACGTTGGCGCCGTGACGCGGCATCGCCAGCACGGCAATGCGCACCGAGTCGGAGCGCTCCAGTTGGTTCCAGAAGTACAGATCGGTGGCGTCACCCTCGATCACTCGCAAGCCCTTCTCCGCGAGGCGCTCGACTCGGGGCCCGTCAAAGTCGACACCCACCACCCGGAGTCCATAGTGATCTGTAAGTCGTTGGTAGGCAGCAAATCCCACTCGGCCCATCCCGATCACCACGACCTCGGCGTCGCCGGCGTCGCCGGATCGTTCTTCGGGATGCAATGCGCTTTCATCCTGGGCGGGAAGCCGGGCCGCGATCTTCTCGACCATCAGATGTCCACGTCTGTTGACCAATGCCGACACCACGAAGCTCAGTGCCACCGCGATCGACATCTCGACCAGCCAGGACTGGCCCAACAACCCTGCCGAGACACCGACCGACACGACGATCAGGCCGAATTCGGAGTAGTTCATCAGGCTCAGCCCCGCTAGCAACGCCGTGCGGTAGCGCAGCTTCAAGACCGACAACAGCACCACGTACCAGGCCGCCTTGAAAGGCAGGAGCAGCACCATCACCAGTGCGACGCCGATGGTGGGCAGGTCCGGTAGACCGGTCAGCCCGATCGACACGAAGAAACCTACGAGCAGCAACTCCTTGATGTGAAACAGCGACCGCGCGAGCTCGGACGAAGCCGGGTGCGACGCCAGCAGTACCCCGATGATCAGCGCGCCGAGGTCACCTTTGAGTCCGAGCGCGGAGAACAACGCGTACCCGGGCACCAATGCCATCACGATGCCGAACAGTGACTGCATCTCGCCGTGGCCCAGCCGGGTCCAGATCTTGCGCAGGACCCGTGTCAGTGGCCATAGACCCACCAGTGCCAGCGCCCACGGGCTGGGCAGGTGACCACTGGTGGCCGTCAGGAATATCACGGCGATAATGTCCTGCATCACCAGGATGCCGACGGCGACGCGGCCGTAGAGCGCGTGCGATTCGCCCCGCTCCTCGAGGACCTTGACCACAAAAACCGTGCTGGAGAACGACATCGCGAAGGCGAGCAGGGCGATCGTCTGCATGCCCTGCCCAGCCAGCATGGCCACCCCGGCCACCGCGGCCAGCCACATGACGACACTTCCGAAAATGACGCTGACTACCATGTGCGCGGATGTGGTCAACCACACCTCGCGACGGAGCAATATGCGAATGTCCAATTTGAGACCGATAGCAAAGAGCAACAATGTGACGCCCAGGCCCGCCATCATGTCCAGCTGGGGCAGTTCCGCCACGTCCAGGGCATTGATGACGAACCCCGCCGCCAGAAATCCGACCAGCGGGGGTAGCCGCGCAGCCATGGCGAGGCCGCAAGACCGAAGGTGATGAGGAGGTAGATGGCGACAACGGTCATCGGCGGTCCCCTTGGTCCAAACACACAGGCGGTCGCAGACGTGGCTGCAACGATGGAGCCGCCTAGGAGAATCGAACTCCTGACCTATTCATTACGAGTGAATCGCTCTACCGACTGAGCTAAGGCGGCGTGGCTGACAGCCGAGCAGAGTCTACCCGTCGGCGCGTAACGCCTGCCCCATGGTGGCGACCATCGCGTCCACGGCAAATTTAGGCTTGACATTCATCGCCAGCGCCTCGCGGCAGGCAAGCACCGACTCGACGCAGCGCAGCAGGCGCTCCGGTGGGGCATGGGCGGCCAATCTGGCCACCTGTTCAGCCATATCGGGGTGGCTGGCTCGTACCGAACCGACTCCCCCGGCCACCATCAGGGCGTCCCGGAAATAGCTGGCAAGATCGATCAGGGCACGATCAAGTGCATCGCGGGATGCTCGCGTCTGGCGCGATTTCTGGCGCTTCTCAAGGTCTTTGAAAGCGCCGACCGAACCGCGCAGCGCCCCTGCCGCGCCCTTACCCGTTCCGCCGCCGCCCAGTGCAGTGTTCAGTTCCTCGGTCTCGGCTTCGTTGCGGCCGACGTTGAGGGCGCGGGCCTCGCTCTCTGCCGCGGCGATGAGTTCCTCGACCGCGGCAAAGGCCCGCGCCGGCGTCGCGGAGTCGCGGGCCAGCCCAAGTGCCCGGCCGCGGCGGTCCCTCGCCTCGGGATCGGTCGCCAACCGGCGCGCCCGGCCGACGTGGCCACCGCTGACCGACGCCGCCCACTGCGCCTGCTCCTCGGTGAGGCCATCGGTGTCCATCAGAACCCCGGCGATCGCCTCGACCGTCGGCGTCACCAATGCGACGTGCCGGCACCGCGACCGCAGCGTGATAGCGATGTCCTCCGGATCGACCGACGGCGCGCACAACACGAACACCGTTGCCGGCGGAGGTTCCTCAACGACCTTCAGCAGCACGTTGGCCGCGCCCTCAGTAAGCCGGTCAGCATCTTCGATGACAACGATGCGCCAGCGACCCGTGCTCGGCCGCCGCGATGCGGTCGCAACGATGCCCCGCATGTCGTCGACCCCGATCGACAATCCCTCTGGGATGACGCGACGGACATCGCCGTGGTTGCCGACCATCGTGGTCGTACAGGCCCGGCATCGCCCGCATCCGGGAACTCCGTCGGACGTGCACTGCAAGGCCGCCGCAAAACACAACGCAGCCACCGAGCGACCCGATCCGGGTGGACCGGTCACCAGCCAGGCGTGGGTCATCGCACCGGGGTTGACGGGATCGTGAGCAGAATCACCTCGCGCCGCCACCGCGGCAGCGACCAACTCGGCCTCGACGGCACTTTGGCCGATTAACCTCGCAAAAACCCCGGACATCGCCTGCCCACACTAGCGGGAAACATCACTGCCCGGGGTTGTCGATCCCACGCTTCGGCCCGCTACGGTGAGTTGGTGAACAGCGCGCCGGTCAGGCGCGGGCGAGTGCGGGACTTCGTCCGCTGGGTGGCGCGCACACCATGGCCGGTCTTCGCCCTCGGCATGCTCCAAGCCAACATCATCGGCGCCCTGGTGGTGCTGGGCTTCCTGCGGTTCGGGCTGCCGCCCACCGA
The DNA here is from genome assembly GCA_903911165.1 of uncultured Actinomycetes bacterium. GTDB lineage: Bacteria > Actinomycetota > Actinomycetes > Mycobacteriales > Mycobacteriaceae > Mycobacterium. Next base: position 5,444 of record CAIWCQ010000183.1, read on the forward strand.
TCGCATCCGATTGCAAGATCTACCGACGCTCAACATGGTGGTACTGATCGGATACGTCCTGACCGCCATCGCGGTGGGCTTATTCCTGAACTTGCGACTGCTGGCCCCGGTGTTCCGCTGGCAACGGCGCGACACGCTACTGACGTCGGCCAACGACGATGATCCGTCGGCCACGGAGCAGGCCCGCCTGCGTGCCCTGCGAATGCCGCACTACCGATCCGTGATCACCATGTCGAGCTGGTTGGTGGGCTCGGTGGTTCTCATCGTCGCCAGCCGGCCCGTCGCCGAGCAGTCCGTTCCCGTGCTGGCCGTGGCCACTCTGCTGGGGGCGATCGCCGACACCATCATCGGCTACCTGCAGGCCGAACGCGTGCTGCGGCCCGTCGCGGTGGCCGCGCTCCGAGGCGGAATCCCCGACGGGTTCCGCCGCCCAGGCCTGGTCCAGCGACTGGTGCTGACCTGGGTGCTGTCCACCGGGGTGCCGCTGCTGATGATCGTGCTGTCGATCGCCGCCACAAAATTCTCACTGCTGGACGCCCCGGCCGACACCCTGTTCGCGCCGATTCTGCTCACCGCCGTCGCCGCCCTGGTGGTCGGATTGGCCGGCAACATCCTCTCGGCCATGGCGATCTCAGACCCGCTGCGACAGTTGCGCTGGGCGCTCGGCGAGGTGCAACGCGGCAACTACAACGCTCACATGCAGATCTACGACGCCACCGAATTGGGCTTGCTGCAAGCCGGATTCAACGACATGGTGCGCGAGCTCAGTGAACGCCAGCGCATGCGAGATCTGTTCGGCCGCTACGTCGGTGAGGACGTCGCCCGGCGGGCGCTGGAGCGCGGCACCGAACTGGGCGGCCAGGAACGCGACGTCGCGGTCTTGTTCGTCGACCTAGTGGGCTCCACCCGGTTGGCTGCTACCCATCCCCCGGGCGAAGTCGTCGGTCTGCTTAACGAGTTTTTCCGCGTTGTCGTCGAAACCACCGGCAAGAACGGCGGTTTCGTCAACAAATTCCTCGGTGACGCCGCGCTGTGCATCTTCGGTGCACCACTGGAACACCCGGATGCCGCAGGCGCGGCACTGGCCGCGGCACGGGAGTTGCACGACGAACTGGTCAGCGTGCTCGGCGAAGCCGAGTTCGGGATCGGGGTGTCGGCCGGACGAGCGATCGCCGGGCACATCGGCGCGCTGGCCAGGTTCGAATACACGGTGATCGGTGATCCGGTCAACGAGGCGGCCAGGTTGACCGAACTCGCCAAAACCGAACACGATCACGTACTGGCATCGGCGGTCGCAGTCAGTCGGGCTGTCGATGCGGAGGCCCTGTGCTGGCAGGTCGGCGAGATCGTGGATCTTCGCGGACGCACGGTACCGACTCAACTAGCGCGGCCGGTGAATCTGATCCAACCAGCAAACCCAAGCCAGTCCGTGGCTGCGGACGCGCTCTGATCTCAGGCTTTCTTGGCGGCGGTCTTCTTGGCAGCGGTCTTCTTCGCGGCGGTCTTCTTGCGGATCACCTTGGTGGTCGTGCGCTTGACCGGTCCACGGGCGCGCCGCTCGGCGAGCAACTCCGAGGCACGGTCGTCGGTGATGGTCAGCACGTCGTCGCCTTTGCGCAAACTCGCGTTGGTCTCACCGTCGGTCACGTAGGGGCCGAAGCGGCCATCCTTGATCACCATCGGCTTACCGGAACCGGCGTCGGTGCCCAGTTCACGCAGAGGAGGCGTGGCCGCGCCCTGTCGGCCGCGACGCTTGGGCTCGGCGTAGATCTTCAATGCCTCCTCCAGCGTGACACCGAAGATCTGGTCCTCACCCGTCAACGACCGAGAGTCGTTGCCGCGCTTCAGATATGGTCCGTAACGACCGTTTTGAGCCGTGATCTCCTCGCCGTTCGCCGGATCTACTCCAACCAGCCGCGGCAGCGAGAGCAGCTTCAGAGCGTCATCAAGGGTTACCGTCGCCACGTCCATCGAGGCGAACAATGACCCGGTGCGCGGCTTTGGTCCGGTCGGCTTCTTGCCTTTCTTCGCAGCGACCCCGTCCTCACCGTCATCCGGGGGTGGGGGCAACAGCTCGGTGACATACGGCCCGTAGCGGCCGTCCCTCGCGACGATTTCATGGCCGGACTCCGGATCGACACCGAGAACCCGACCCTCCTGTGGCGTGGCAAAAAGGGCCTCGGCCAGTTCGAGGGTGAGTTCGTCAGGAGTGATCTCCTCGTTGACATTGGCTCGCTGCGGCGTGGATTCGCCGTCCTCGCCGATGACCATCCGCTCCAGATAGGCCCCGTTCTTACCCGGCCGCACACAGATCGTGCGACCCTCAGCGTCGTCGAAGAGGCGGATGGAGTTGATCCCGCGGGCGTCGATGCCCTCGAGGTTGATTCCGATGAGCTTCTTCAGCCCGCCGGCGCGGGCGATCGAGTGCGGGACGCCGTGCTCGCCGCCGAAGTAAAAATTGTGCAGCCAGTTCGTGCGTTGCTCATGACCGTTGGCGATCTCGTCAAGTTCGTCCTCCAGTGCCGCGGTGAAGTCGTAGTCGACCAACCGCCCGAAATGCTGCTCGAGCAACCCGGTCACAGCGAAAGCCACCCACGACGGGACCAGTGCGGTGCCCTTCTTATAGACGTAGCCACGATCTTGAATGGTCTTGATGATCGAGGAATACGTCGACGGGCGGCCGATCCCGAGATCCTCCAGTGCCTTGATCAGTGACGCCTCGGTGTACCGGGCCGGCGGGTTGGTGGCGTGGCCGTCGGCGGTCAACCGGGTGGCATCCACCCGTTGGCCCTGTCGCAGCTGAGGTAGCCGGCTCTCGGCGTCGTCGGCTTCGCCGCCGGCGAGGTCGTCGACGGTCTCGACATATGCCTTCAAGAAGCCTGGGAAGGTGATCGTTCGACCGCTCGCAGCGAAGGTCGCCTCGCATCCGTCGCTGGCGTTGCCATTAATCCGCAGGCTCAGCGTGGTGCCGCGGGCGTCGGCCATCTGCGAGGCAACCGTGCGCTGCCAGATCAATTCGTAGAGCCGGAACCCGTCGGTATCGAGTTCTGCATGCAGCGCACCCGGGGTGGCGAACGTCTCTCCCGCCGGGCGGATGGCCTCGTGGGCCTCCTGCGCGTTCTTGACCTTGCGGGTGTACTGCCGCGGGGTGGGATGGACGTACTCATCGCCGTAAAGCTGGCGGGCCTGGTTGCGCGCTGCGTCAATCGCCGACTGCGACAGCGTGGTCGAGTCGGTCCGCATATAGGTGATGTAGCCGTTCTCGTAGAGCTTTTGGGCAACGCTCATGGTGCGCTCGGCGCTGAACCGGAGCTTGCGGCCGGCCTCCTGCTGCAGGGTCGAGGTCATGAACGGCGGGTACGGGCGACGGGTATAGGGCTTCTCCTCGACCGAAGCCACGGTCAGCGCGGCACCTGCCAGCCCAGAGGCAAGCGAACCGGTGGCGGCCTCGTCGAGCACCAGCACCTCATCGGCCTTGCGTAACACTCCGAGGGAGTCGAAGTCCCGGCCGGTAGCCACCCGCTTAGCGTCGACGGTGACCAACCGAGCGGTGAACCTTGGCGGGGTGGCGTTCGGATCCGACACGCTGGCGTCCAACTCGGCCAGGATGTCCCAGTAGGACGCGCTACGGAAGGCCATCCGCTCGCGCTCGCGTTGGACGATGATCCGCGTCGCCACGGACTGCACCCGGCCGGCCGACAACCCCCGGCCCACCTTCTTCCACAGCACCGGGCTTACCTCGTAGCCGTACAACCGGTCCAGGATGCGGCGGGTCTCCTGGGCATCGACGAGGTCGGTGTCGAGATCGCGGGGATCATCGGCGGCGGCCCGGATCGCCGATTCGGTGATCTCGTGGAAGACCATCCGCCGGACCGGGATTTTAGGTTTGAGGGTCTCCAACAAATGCCAGGCGATGGCCTCGCCCTCGCGGTCACCGTCGGTGGCCAGATACAACTCGTCGACGTCTTTGAGCAGACTTTTGAGTTCTGCGACGGTGGCCTTCTTATCCGGGCTGATCACGTAGAGGGGTTCGAAGTCGTGGTCGACGTCGACGCCGGTGCGGGCCCAGGGCTCGGACTTGTACTTGGCCGGCACGTCGGCCGCGTTCTTCGGCAGGTCGCGGATGTGCCCCCGGGAGGACTCGACGATGTAATTCGGGCCCAGGTAACCGGCGATTTTGCGCGCCTTGGTGGGCGACTCGACGATGACGAGCCGACGGACGTTGTCGCGGGGTCCGCTTCCGCGGTCGTCGTCAGCCAACTGCGCCTACGCTCCAATTCAGTCGTGTCCGGATATCCGGTCCGTGGACAATTTCGCACCCTTAGACCGGCAGACGCAAACCGACCCCCGAGGTAGACCCTCTCAGATTCGCGGCCAGGACTCCAACGCCTCGGGGCCGTCAGGTGGCTCCCCCACGTTCTCCACCAGGCGAGACAGTCGTCGCCGGCCGCCGATCCGCAGGGCCGGGTGCGCGCCGCGGGTACCGATCAGGGTTGGGGCAATACCTACCCGCATCAGGGCCGAAGCCAGCGCCGAATGGGTGTCGGGGGCATGCGGGTCCAAGCCCAGCAGGTACCGGTCGGCATCGGGGGTACCGGCCGCCAGGGTCCAGGCCCGCAACTCGCGGGGACCCGGCAGCCAGTGCGACGGAACCGTCTTGACCGCGCCACGGGTCCAGTCCGCGGCGATGCCGAGCAGTCGAGCGTCAACCGCGGTACGCACCAGCGGGTTGTCCTCCTCGGTCCGGGAAATCTCGGCCCGCAGGCCGGCCGCGACAATCATGTCGGCCAGCGCGGCTGCCCGCCAATCCGCCTCGACCACCACCGAGAGCCTGGCCCCTTCCCCGACCATCACCACCTGGCCGGCCGCCGCGAGCACCCCGGCGAGATCGGTGAACGCAGGGGGCACCGCCTCGGCAGAGAAGAACGACAGCTGGCTCACGATTCGACAGTAGGGCAGCCAACGACACGGTCTGCGCTGCCGGGCCCATCCGGCGCCGCCGGAAACGACAACACCCCCGCGGGGCCCGGTGTTCGGGCCCCGCGGGGGTGCTCGTCAGAGTTGGCGTCTTTCAGACGGCGCGAACGCCGGTGGCCTGGGGCCCCTTGGGGCTTTGGCCTACCTCGAACTCAACTTTCTGGTTCTCCTCCAAGGTGCGGAAGCCCGAACCCTGAATCTCCGTGTAGTGGACGAAAACATCGGCGGAGCCGTCCTCCGGAGCGATGAAGCCGAAGCCCTTCTCCGCGTTGAACCACTTCACAGTTCCCTGTGGCATTTTTCGTACTTTCCTTCTTTTCCGGGAGCAATCTACCCATGTTCGACGTAGATCGGGCCGGTTGAGACCGCCATCCTTCTTGGTTGTGCCGAGAAGAACCCCGGCGCAGACCCTCGCAGGAACCGCGACCGCAACGTCGATCCTGCGAAGCGCCAAACACGAACACAGAAGCTGCGACCGAGGTAATCCAATCACGTTCGGCTCGGTTAGGACAGTATCGGCGACAATTCGTGCGTCAGGCTCAAGGCGGGACGGGACAAGGGGGACGGCGTGGTGAGTTTCGGCAGCGAGTTGCTGGCCGCCGTGTGCGGCGAGGCCGACGGCGCAGTGCGCGCCTCGCTGCGCCACGTCACTGAGATGCCCGCGCGCCGCGCCGAGTCGCGCGAATGGCCGCCCTGGGTCGGAACCGATCTGCTCGACGCTCTGCGCGACCGGGGTATCACCGCCGCGTGGTCCCACCAAATCGAGGCCGCCGAATTCGCCCACTCCGGTCGCGACGTGGTGATCAGCACCGGCACCGCTTCCGGTAAGTCGTTGGCGTTCCAGCTGCCGATCATGGACGCTCTGGCTCGCGATCCCCGGGCCCGGGCACTGTATCTGTCGCCGACGAAAGCACTCGGCCACGATCAGCTGCGCTGCGCGCACGAGCTGAGCGCCGCCGTGCCGCGCCTGGCCGACGTCGCACCGAGTGCTTACGACGGCGACACCGGCCCCGAGGTTCGCCGCTTCGCCCGTGAACGTTCACGCTGGCTGTTCTCCAACCCGGACATGATCCACGTGTCAATGCTGCGCAATCACGCCCGCTGGGCGATTTTCCTTCGCGGGCTCCGCTACATCGTGGTCGACGAATGTCATTACTACCGAGGTGTTTTCGGTTCGAATGTGGCAATGATCCTGCGGCGCCTGCTACGGCTGTGCGACCGCTACCGCTCCCCCGGTTCAGCCGCTGCGACCGTGATCTTCGCCAGTGCCACCACAGCCGCACCAGGCGCTACCGCAGCCGAGCTGATCGGACGGCCCGTCGAGGAGGTCGTGGTGGACGGATCACCGCAGGGGGCACGCACGATCGCGTTGTGGGAGCCCGCGTTGCGCACCGATCTGCGCGGAGAGAACGGCGCGCCGGTGCGTCGTTCCGCGGGCGCCGACGCCGCCCGGATGTTGGCCGACCTGGTGGTGCAGGGCGCGCGAACGCTGGCCTTCGTGCGGTCGCGGCGAGGGGCCGAACTGATCGCACTCGCCGCCCGAGCGCGACTGGAGGACATAGCGCCGCACCTGCGGGACACGGTGGCCTCCTACCGTGCCGGCTATCTCGCCGAGGACCGCCGCGCGATCGAACGGGCACTGTCCGGAGGGGCGGTGCGCGGACTGGCCACCACCAATGCCCTGGAATTGGGTATCGACATCGCCGGGTTGGACGCCGTGCTGCTGGCCGGATTCCCGGGAACGGTGACCTCGTTCTGGCAGCAGGCGGGCCGATGCGGTCGGCGGGGTCAGGGCGCCCTGGTCGTTCTGGTCGCCCGGGATGACCCGCTGGACACCTTCTTGGTCCACCACCCGGAGGCGCTACTCGGCAAGCCCGTCGAGCGGGTGGTCATCGACCCGACCAACCCCTACGTCGTGGGCCCGCAGTTACTTTGTGCTGCAACTGAATTGCCCCTCACGGAGCAAGAGGTAGAGGCGTGGAAAGCTGAACCGGTCATCGCGGCACTGGTCGCCGACGGATTGTTGCGCCGCCGCGCCGGACGGTACTTTCCTGCTGTCGGAACAGACCCGCACGACGCCGTCGACATCCGCGGCACAGCCGGCGGCAGTGTTGCCATCGTGGAGGCCGGCACTGGTCGGATACTGGGGAGCACCGAGGCCGCCCGGGCGCCGGCGACCGTGCACCCCGGGGCGGTTTACCTGCACCAGGGCGAAAGCTATCTGGTTGACTCGCTCAGCCTTGAGGACCGGGTGGCGTTCGTTCACGCCGAGGATCCCGGGTACGCGACATACCCCAGGGAGATCACCGACATCACCGTGACGGGCACCGGCGAACGTGCCAACCACGGCGCGGTGGCACTGGGCCTGGTTCCGGTATCGGTCACCCACCAGGTGATCGGTTTCCTCCGGCGCTCACTTTCTGGCGAAGTGATCGACTTCGTGGAATTGGACCTGCCCGAACAGAGCCTGGAAACCACCGCGGTGATGTACACCGTGACGCCAGAAGCTCTGCTGAACAACGGGATCGAACCATCTCGAATACCGGGTTCTCTGCACGCCGCCGAGCACGCTGCGATCGGCCTGCTGCCCCTGGTCGCAAGTTGCGATCGGGGGGACATCGGCGGACTCTCCACCGCCGTGGGTGAGGAGGGCCTGCCGACAGTGTTCGTCTACGACGGTCACCCCGGCGGTGCCGGCTTCGCCGAACGCGGTTACCGCCTGGCCGCTACCTGGCTGCGGGCGACACTGCAGGCGATCGAAGCGTGTGAGTGCCCGCGAGGATGCCCATCCTGTGTGCAGTCACCCAAATGCGGAAACGGCAACGACCCACTCGACAAAGACGGTGCCGCCGTCGTCTTGCGGTCAGTGCTGGCCCACTTGCCCGCGGACCAGCACTAACCCAGACTCCGACCGACCCCTCGAGCGGTCGACTGCCAATACGGGAAATCACAGCGACATGAATAGAAAGCCGACACGATCGGACAACGCGATCCGTGCAGCAAGATGACCCTAAGGTCCGCTGGCAAACCCTACGCCGCGGATATCGAGGCGGCAAGCGATCGGGTCGGTTGAACCCCGAGGCCGACACCGTCCCGGATGTCGTAGCACGCCGTTAGACTTTCTTCGTGACGCAGGGCTGGTTGCTGGTAGAGACTCTCGGCGACCAACCCGTCGTCGTCGCCCAGGGTCGGCAAATGAAGAATTTCGTACCACTGGCGGGTTTTCTGCGCCGCAATCCGAACCTGGCTGCCATCGCGACCGCGATCGCCGAGACCGTCGCGAGCGGGCAGGGCTTGGTCAGCATCACGCCGAAAACCAATCGGGTGATCCGCACCGAACCGGTCACCATGACCGGCGGCCAGATCCACGGGGTGCACGTCTGGTGCGGCCCACCCGACGATGAGCCTCCCGAGCGCCCACTTCCCGGCCCACTGCTGTGGGACTTCACGCTGGGCGAGTCCAGCGGAAGCATCCAATATCTGATCAATGCCGGGATGGATCCGGTCACGGAGCCGACCACCGGCCGCAGTTTCGTGGACGACATCCCCACTCGCAGCCTCAATCGTGACGAGGCGAAGGTGCTGGCGCAGACCCTCGATGCCGCACCCGACCGAACGTATTGTGCAACCTGGGAATTCACCGACAAGCTGGGCGGTTTTCGCCGGGTGGGTTTCGTCGTTCGCACCGCTATGGAATCGATGGAAGACGGCAGCGAACACCTGATCGCCCGGGCGATGAACCTCGTCGATGAGGTATGGGCCGCACCACCAGTGCCTGACCAACTAGCGGAGCGCGTCCTGGGCGGTTTGGCCGAGCCTGGTGTGTATCGGCTTTTGATCGACCTGAATACCTGGATGCCCCTGAAGTGGCTCGATGATCCCTGCCCGTACTTCGACTGGCGATCCGGAGCGCAGATGCACCCCGATGATCGCTCGGAATACTCAGACCGGATGACCGAGGAACTTCAGTCCGGCTCCACGAGTGCGGTCCTGCGCCTGCCCGGCAACGACGGCGCCGACTGGGTCCCCCTGCACGTCACCATCAATCGATTAGAACTGGACACCGGAGTCTTTGCCGGCCTGGTGACGCTGCGCCAGCCCGCCGAGGACGAACTCCACCCCAGTTACTGATCCACCCCAGTCACTAGTCCACCGAGGATGGGCCGGCGCGAGCCGAGGCGCGCGCCACGCCCCCGAGCCGACCGCTCGTCGGAACGGTTGTGGTGACCACGACGTCGAGTTGATCGACATCGCACCCCGCCAGCACCGCCCCCATGGCGGCGGCAAGTCGGCGGGCCTGCCCGCAGGCGGCCACCGGTCCGAGGGGCAACCGGACAGCAGCTGCCAGCGCCGCCAGATCGGCCGCCGCCTGCGCACGGTGCCGCGCCAGCGCCGCGGTTCCGATCATGATTCCGCCGGCACTGCCGGTCACCACGATGGCGACCAGCGCTGCGGCCAGTACGGTGGCGGCTCCGGCGTCATCAGCGACCGGCCTCGGTGAGCGAGACGGCCTCCCCGACGATGACGACCCCGGGCAGCATCGGCGACCGGCTGCTGACCCTGGCGACCACGTACCCGCCGTCACGGCGAAGATCCATCGAAGCCCCCGCCGGGACGAGACCGGCGACCGCCGCGGCGGTCGCCGGATCGCCGCGCGCCGCCAACCGGGCCGCCTCCCGCGCGGCGTCGAGGCAACGCATCTGCAGCGAAACCGCGACGAGGCCCGCGCAACACAGCACCATGACGGCCACCAGGGTGGCGATGGCCAGTGCGGCCTCGACGGTGCCGAACCCGCCATCACCGGCTAGACCCTGGTGTTCAGCGCACGGTTGATGATGTTGGTCAGCGCGCCGACGATCGAGTCGCCGGTGACCACACCGTAGAGAATCGCGCCGAACGCCGCGGCGGCGATTGTGCCGATGGCGTACTCCACCGTCGACATCCCTGCCTCTTCGACCACCAACGCGGTCACCCTGCACCGGATCCTCCGATTCAGTTTGAGCAGCATTTCTCATCCCTTCTTGTTGACATCGACTGTGTTGACACCGGTGACCTTCCGCGTGGATCACAGCAACCCCCCGCCGAAGATGTCGCCGGCCAGACCCGCGACCACCGGAACGATGCCGAGGCAGACGAAGGCCGGTAGGAAGCACAGCCCGAGTGGACCGGCGATGAGAACCCCGGCACGTTCGGCGGCGGCCACCGCTGCGTGTCCGGCGTCCTGGCGGGACTGCTCAGCGAGTTCGGCGACGCCGGTAGCCAGCGCACTGCCCGAAGATGCCGACCGCCGGGCCAGACGGGAAAGCGCCTCACAACCATCGTCGGTGACCGGATCCGGAGTCCGCCAGGCAATGTCCGGGTCGGCGCCGAGCGCCAATAGATCTGCGGCCCTTCGCAACTGCGCGCCGAGGACCACGGGAGCGTGCACGGCCACCGCTGCAGCCGCGGCGGAGACTGCCATGCCCGACGAGAGACACACCGCGAGCAGATCGAAGGTCGAGGCGGTCGCGAACGGGTCGGGCCTCGGTTCCCGTCCGCGGGCCGTTCTCCGCCCCATGGCCACTTCGCCGATCCGCCGCCGAGCGCGGAACGGACCCGTGCCGAGCAGCAGAGCACCGGCCAGCAACAGGGCGGCGGCGGTCATGGCGTCAGCCGATCGATGATGCGGTTCGCCCACGTCACGCCGCTGCCGATCAAACCCACACCAACGAGCAGGAGCCATCCACCCCAAGCGCCACCGAGAAGAAACCGGACGGGGTCGGCTCCGATGAGCTCACCGAGTGCCACACCCAGGATCGGCAGCCCGGCCAGGATCGTGGCCGTGGCCCGGGCACCGGCCAATCCCGCCTGAACCCGGTCGGCAAACCGTTGCCGGTCGACAATGTCGCGGTGCGCGGCCCGAATCAGAGTCGACATCGACAATCCATGCTCGGCGGCCACGATCCAACAGATGGCGAGCCGATCCCAGTACGCCGGCACCGCGGAATTCGCGGCCGCCGACCGAAGGCCCGCCGACACGTCGGCACCTAGTTGCGCGCGGGTCGCCACCGCTCGCAGCGAATCTCCCACGCCGCCCCGGGACTCCGCTGCGGCGACGCTGAACGCCCGCACCGGATGCGCACCGACTCCCAATTCACCGACCAGGACCTCAAGCCCCGCTGTCAATGCCCGACTCTCGTCGCGGCGGCGTCGAGCTGCGGCCCACCGTCGCCGACGCCGGTCAGCCACCGCGATCAGCACCGCGACGGCCAACGCCAGCGTCGGCGGTGCCCAGATCGCGATCCCCGCGGCGAGGGGAAGCACCAGCCATGTCGCGATCCGCGGCTCACGACGCCGGCGTCGCGCCGCCCGCAAACGGCCGCCCGGTGGCGCGGGCGCCACCAGCAGAGCCGCCGCCAGCAGGCCGGCGGCAAGGGCGAGCGCACTCATCGGGCGCACCTATCGTCGAGCAGTTCGCGCAACAGTTGCGCCCCCGACTGCCATCCGCGGTCGACGTGCCACACCGGCAACACCCGAACACGGCCGGTGTCGTCGCGGTCCAGCACTGCGATCTCGGAGAGTCGTCGCCCGCGGGGGCCGCGGCTGACGTGTAAGACCACCTGCACCGCCGCCCCGAGTTGGCTGTGCAGCGCCGCGGGACTCAACCCGTCCAGGGCGGCGAGTGCCTCGAGGCGGGCCGGCACCTCGGCCGGACTGTTGGCGTGAACCGTTCCGGCGCCACCGTCATGGCCGGTGTTCAGGGCGGCCAGAAGATCGACCACCTCCGCGCCCCTGACCTCTCCGACGACGATGCGATCCGGGCGCATCCGCAGTGCCTGTCGAACCAGATGACGCAGCGTAACCTCGCCTGCACCCTCGACATTAGCGCTGCGAGCGACTAGCCGAACGATGTGCGGGTGCCTCGGCGCCAATTCGGGTGCGTCCTCGACGCACACAATTCGTTCATGCCCGGCGACGGACCCGAGAGCCGCGGCGAGCAGGGTCGTCTTGCCCGCCCCGGTGCCGCCTGAGACCAGGAACGCCAACCGCGAGGAGATGATGTCGGCAAGCAGTGCCGCGGCGTCGGGGCTGATCGCACCGGCCGTCGTCAGCCCCGCCAGATCCTGGCTAGCGGGCCGAAGTACCCGCAGGGAAACGCAGGTTCCGGCAACCGCGATCGGCGGCAATACAGCGTGCAGTCGGACGGTGAACTGCCCGCCGCCCACCCCCGCGAGTTGCCCGTCGACCCACGGCTGGGCGTCATCGAGTCGCCGGCCGACAGCGTTAGCGAGGCGCTGCGCGAGACGCCGCACCGATGCCTCATCGGGAAACCGTATTTCACTGCGGCGCAGTCCATTTCCATCATCGACCCACACCTCGTCTGGTGCCGAGACCAGCACATCGGTGACGCCCTCTGTTCGCAGTAAGGGTTCGAGAATTCCGGCACCGGTCAGTTCGGTCTCCAGCATGCGCAGGCTGTTCAGCACCTCGGTGTCGCCGAGCACCCCACCGGCCTCGGCACGAATCGCCGCCGCGACGACCGGCGGTCGCAGTGGTGCTGTCTCGACGGCCAGCCGCTCGCGAACCCGATCGATCATTGACCCGCTCATGCGGCTCGGACCTCAGGACCGGAACGCACCACACCCAGTACCGTCCGCGCTGCCGCAGCCAACGGCGACCGGCGACCCAGCCGCAGTCCACCGTGTTCAAGATGTACCGCCAGCATCGGTTCCGGCCGCATCGACACCAATAGCGGTGCCGCCGCGACGTCGGCCACCTCCACGGCCCGCAGACCGCCCGGCGCCGGTCCGCGCACGACCAGACCAATGTTCGGATTCACCGCACGCACCAACCCCGCCACCGCCGCGGTCGCGGCGATGCCCCGCACGTCGCAACTCGTCACGATCACCGCAAGATCCGCTGCCTCCAAGACCCGCACAGACGCCGCGGTGAGTTGCCGTGGCAGGTCACACACCACCGTGGCGCCACCACGCCGGCCCGCATCGACAATCGACGACGCCGCGTCGGCGTCGATCTCGTGGCACTCCCTCGTGCCGGACAGCACGCTCAGTCCGCGCGACCGCGGCAGCACTTCGCGAACCGCACTCCAGCCAAGCCGGCCGCTCCCGACCGCAAGATCCGGCCAGCGCAAACCGGGAACGGATTCCACCCCCAGCATCAGATCGAGTCCACCGCCGCAGGGGTCCAGATCGATCAGCAGGGCCTCCTCGGCAATGCAAGCCAGCGCACCGGCGAAGACCGATGCGCCACCGCCCCCGCGGCCCGCGGTCACGGCGATCACCCGACCGCGGCGGCGAGCGACGCGACCCATCTCCGACGCCTCGGACAGCCCGCGCACCAGTTCGGCCTCCTGGGCAGGCAGCACGCAGACGCGCCGGGCACCCACCGCGATGGCCGCCGCCCACGTCGCAGCCGAGGGCTCACCCGCGCCCACCAGGAACACCTCGTCCCGCCGCGGCATCCCGGCCCGAACGCACCGGCCGGCACCACCCTCATCCACCACGACCGCGGCGGCCGTCGGCCACAGCTTGCGACTTGGCGTCGCTGTCCGGATCGCCCGCAGGCCGACCGCAGCGGCGATGGCATCGGCGTTCGCGGACAACTCCGCGTCGTCGATGACCGAAAGCAGAACCGGAACTGGCGAAGGCACTCGCTGAGGCTGACCCAGGGGCGGTCGGCCCGCCAGTCTGCCGTTGCGTACCTGTGGATGTCGCCCGGACTGGGGATTGTTTCGGGGCCACGTCACGCGGTGCGGCAAAGAACGAAGCACCCCAAACAAAGGACGACCCTCGCCAGGGGGGGAGGAGGCGAGGGTCGTCGTGTATCAGCCCCGGGGGGTCGGGCTGATGCACCCCCGGCCGAAGCCAGGTGAACCCGACTATACACACGCCCCCGGCCGGTAGCGCAAGGCTTACGGGCCTGATAAAACTACGTTTTTCCTGTGAAAGTACAGCCGCAGTCAGCTGACGTGAACTGCCACTTTCGGTGCCGTTCGGCGACAAACTGCGACTGACTGCGCACCCTGATCGCCCACCGCCACGCTAAGCTACGAGGCCGAAATATGCTGGTGAATGCCCGGTTGGACGGCCCATCGCCGCCGAATCCACCGGGTGCGTACTCCCGCGCATGCGAATACAGCAAACCGATGGGTCACACCGGTAGCGGCCGCGTCGCGTTGGGGTCGGCGAACCTACGTCCGCACTCAAAATGATGCGGAATTGACTCTTGCTGTGACGGCCGTCACGGAGTACAAAGGTTTTACGGACGCTTGGTGAAGCCAAGGGAGTGTCGGAAGAGAAGGTGCTCCCTCCGGATCTAAGCGATCCAGCACGGTTACGGGCACCCACGCGGAGCACGCCGCGATATGGCAGAAGTGTTGCGGGCCTGCGTAATTGCACAGCGTGTGCATGATCGCCGAGGCCAATAACGCAACCCACCTAGCACGCCTGGTAACCCGGAAATCCGTGCTGGCGGGCGGCGAGCCGAATTCACTTCGGAGCGCCGCCCGCTTTCATGTTCGGTGGGCCGCAGTTGTCAGCCCCCGGCGGCGTCGGCGATCGACAATGCCTCGCGCGCACCGTCTTCCAAGGCGCGGCAGCAATGCAACAGCCATTCCCGCACCGCGCCGGGATCGCCGGAAGCGAAGCCGGTAGCCGCGGACCGATACTCCTCAGTCCGGCGTAACCAGTACACCTCCGGCACCCCGAGTCCGTGCGGGTCGAGTCCGGTCTGAATTGTCACAAGGCGCGAAACCGCCCGTGCAACCACGCCGTCGGCACTACCGAACGGCGCTAACGTCAGCAGTTCACCGTGCGCAACGGCCGCGAGAATCGGAGCACCAACAACGCTTCCGCCGGTGACCAGGCCGGTGAGCAGATCCAGTCGGGCCGAGATTTCGGGAACCTGCCGCGGCCGGCCGAGTTGCTGCTCGTCCACCAGATCGGCGGCAGCAAGAGAGTGCAGGCGCGCCAGTGCCTGCAACGGGGCGCGTTGCCACACCCCGACCATTGCGGTGCTGCCGCCCTCAAGAGCCTGACCGACGCGCAATGCTCCGGCGAGTACCGGATCGTGTGACACCGCCGGTTGATCGATCTGCATACCGCCACCGTCGAGCGCAGAGGATGATCGCGCGCCACGGATCGCCGACTCTGCGGCGGTCAGCGGCCACTTCCGAAGATTGGTCCGGTGCCGGTGGGCTCTGCCCAGTGCCGCGCGGGCGGCCTCGGCGGCATCGGCCACGTCCTGCATCGCCGCCAGTGGTGCCAACAGGTCGCGCTTTCCTGACTCCACGGCCGGAAATGCTAGACCCATCCCAATACGCGGTAGCCCAATACGTGCCCCATCCGGTGACTACGCTCACAGCCATGACCGAGGCGCACACAGATGTTCCGTCGTCGTATCCGCCGTCCGCCGACTTCGCCGCGCACGCCAATGCAACTGCAGATCTCTACCGCGAGGCCGACGAGGACCGACTTGCATTCTGGGCCGCACAGGCGAACCGGTTGTCCTGGGACACCCCCTTCACCGATGTTCTGGACTGGTCTGGCGCCCCAGTCGCGAAGTGGTTCGTCGGCGGAAAACTCAACGTCGCCTACAACTGCGTCGACCGGCACGTCGAAGCCGGCCACGGTGAACGCATCGCCATCCACTGGGAGGGCGAACCTGTCGGGGACGCCCGCACGATCACCTACGCCCAACTCAAAGACGAGGTCTGTAAGGCCGCCAACACGCTCACCGACCTCGGCCTGGTCGCCGGCGACCGGGTAGCCATTTACATGCCGATGGTGCCCGAGGCGATCGTGGCGATGCTGGCGTGCGCACGACTGGGTGTCATGCATTCCGTTATCTTCGCCGGGTTCTCGGCCACGGCACTGCGCGCCAGGGTCGATGACGCCCAAGCCAAGATGGTGATCACCACTGATGGCCAGTACCGGCGCGGCACCGCGGTGTCACTGAAGGACGCCGTCGACGAAGCCGTCGCCGGCCAGGAATGCGTGCGCAACGTTCTGGTGGTGCGCCGCACCGGTATTGAGATCCCGTGGACGCAGGGCCGCGACCTGTGGTGGCACGACATCGTGGACGGCGCCTCGCCGGAGCACACCCCGGAAGCGTTCGACTCCGAGCACCCACTGTTCCTGCTCTATACATCGGGCACCACCGGCAAGCCCAAGGGCATCATGCACACCTCCGGTGGCTATCTCACGCAGGCGTCCTACACCCACCACTATGTCTTCGACATCAAACCGGAGACCGACGTGTACTGGTGCACGGCCGATATCGGTTGGGTGACCGGCCACAGCTACATCACCTACGGTCCGTTGTCCAACGGCGCAACCCAGGTGGTCTACGAGGGAACCCCGGCGTCACCCGACGAACACCGGCACTTCCAAATCATCGAAAAGTACGGTGTGACAATCTATTACACGGCACCCACCCTGGTTCGGACGTTCATGAAGTGGGGTCGCGAAATTCCTTTCGCCCACGATCTTTCGAGCCTTCGCTTGTTGGGCTCCGTCGGCGAGCCGATCAACCCCGAGGCGTGGCGGTGGTATCGGCTGGTGTTCGGTGCCGATAAGACACCAATCGTGGACACGTGGTGGCAAACCGAGACCGGCGCGGTGATGATTTCGCCGCTACCCGGAGTGACCGCGTGCAAGCCCGGGTCGGCGATGCGCCCATTGCCCGGCATCTCGGCGAAGATCGTCGACGACGACGGCAACGAACTCCCGCCCGCCACTGAGCACGGCGAGCCCGTCACCGGTTACCTGGTGCTGGACAAGCCGTGGCCCTCGATGCTGCGGGGGATCTGGGGTGACCCGGAGCGGTTCGTCGAGACCTACTGGTCACGGTTCGCCGATCAGGGTTGGTACTTCGCCGGCGACGGCGCACGTTACGGCAGCGACGGCGAGGTCTGGGTTCTAGGGCGTATTGATGACGTGATGAACATTTCGGGCCACCGGATTTCGACTGCCGAGGTGGAGTCGGCACTGGTGGGTCATGCCGGTGTCGCGGAGGCTGCGGTGGTGGGCGCCACCGATGCTCACACCGGGCAGGCTATCTGTGCGTTCGTCATCCTCAAGGCCAATCACACCGAAACCTCGCCGCACCAGATGGTCGAGGAATTGCGGGCGCAGGTGTCGCGGGAAATCTCGCCGATCGCCAGACCTCGCGAGATCCACGTCGTGCCAGAGCTTCCCAAGACCCGCAGTGGAAAGATCATGCGTCGGCTACTCCGTGACGTCGCTGAGGGCCGCGAACTCGGTGACACCTCGACCCTGGTGGACCCGACCGTGTTCGAGGCCATTCGATCCAGTAAAGCCGAGAATTGACGGAGCGCGCGGATCAGGCCGGACCGGGAGCAGGCCCGGCGGTCGGGACGAAACCGGCACCGGGACGACTTTTGGCCGCAAGGTCGGCGAGTATCGCGTTGATCGACATGGTGATCGCCGGGGTATGCAGTGGGATGTATTTGATGATGCAGGTCGGAATCGAGTCGCTGAAAGCGCCGTGAATCATGCCGACGAGTCTGTTGTTCACCGTCACCGGGGCGCCGGAGTCGCCGGGCCGTCCGCAGACCTGGTTGACAATAGTTCCGGGTTCCTCCCCCGGTCCCCAGGTGACGCCGCACGAGTAGCCGGTCGTCCGGC